>NZ_JBFAJO010000153.1:0-8357 GCF_040655255.1 Kitasatospora sp. NPDC050463 | reverse complement strand
GTTCGACCAGGACGCCGTTCTCGAACCTGGCGCCGGAGCGGACGAGGGCGACGAGGTGGGCGCCGGTGATCGCGCGCCAGCGTGCCTGGGCGGACTCGGCGAGCTTGAACACCATCGCGAGCGCGGCGGCCGGGCTGCCGGCGCCACGGGTGACCTTGGTCCGCAGCTTGACCTGGAGAATGTGGACTCGATGGGGTTCGTGGTCCGTAGGTGGACCCAGTGCTCGGCGGGGAAGTCGTAGAACGCCAGCAGTTCCGCGGCGTCCCTCCGGCGAGCAACCGGGCCGCCCCCGCACGCACCACCTCGCGGCGCCGACGGCCCTTCGCCGTCAGCCCGCCCCCATCCGCATAACGCATACCAACGGCATAGCGCGCAGATGACCGGCAGTCAGCTACACGAACAGGCCAATCGCCTCGAAGCGCCGAGGTCAGTACCGGAGGGCCGCGCGGCGGTAGCGGTCGAGGACGTCCTGGCGCAGCAGGCTGGCGAAGCCGGCGCCCTCGATACGCAGGCCGAGCTGGGGCTCGGTGAGGCCGAGGGAGGCGGCGGCGCTCGGGAGGTGCCACTGGTGGGCGGCCAGCCGCTCCAGCAGGTGGCCGCGCCGGACCTGGGACTCGGACAGCCGGAAGGTCTTGAGGTAGGCGAGCCGGCCGTGTTCGTCGGTGATCGCCTCGCCGATGTGGTTCTCCTGCTTGGGACGGAACTCCGGCAGGAACCGGGCGAGCCTGAAGCGGCCCAGTCGACGCACCTCCCGGGCCCGGTAGTCGGGGTCGAGCAGGCCGCCCGCCATCGTGTCGTCGTGGAAGTCCGTCCAGGCGCGCTCCTGCCCGGCGACGGCCGCGCGCAGCTCGGACAGCGAGTTGACCGGCCCGGCCATGCGCAGGTCGGCGCGGAAGTCCGGGACGGCGGCGGACAGGAGGGCGTAGTGGTGGATCAGCTCGCCGTAGAGGTCGAGCAGCAGCGTCCGGTGCAGCGCCCGGTAGTCGTCGGGGTGCGGGACGACGAAAGCCGCGGCGAGGGCGTCGGCCACGTACACGACCAGCCCGCACTGGCCGGGGTGGATCTCGAAGACCCGCAGCGCGTCGGCGAGGCCGCGGACCCGGTCGCCCGCGTACGCCTCCTCGGCGCGCGGCGACAGCCCGTGCCGCACGGCGCGGTCGGACCACTCCTCCCAGGCGATGGTCGGGCCGCCGAAATGCAGCGCCAGGTAGCCCTCCAGGGCGAGGTGCAACGGCAGGAAACGCAGCCGGGTCCGGCTCTCGCGCTTGGCGAGCCGGCGCGGCGCCCGCACCCGGATGCGCTCGGGCGGGGCGGTCGCGCCGATGGCGGAGGGCGCGTCGAGCCGGGTGCCGTAGGCGGCCGCCGGGGTGCCGTCCTGGGCCCAGTCGGCGACGAAGCCGTGCGGGACGTAGGCGAGGTAGTCGGTGCGCCGGCCGACCGGGACGGCGGCGTACTCCGGCTCGTACAGCTCCTGGTGGAGGCGGAGGTCCTCGATCGGCTCGGCGCGGACCAGCGGGACGAGGCGCACGCCGCCCCACACCTGGGCGGGCCGGGTGTCGAGGCCGGCGAGGTCGAGCCGGAAGGCCGGCCCGGACGGGGTCGTGGTCATCGGACGGTCTCCTCAGCGCCGGGGCGGCGTCCGGTCGCGCCGGCCGCCAGGAAGCTCTCGGTGCGGGCCGCCAGGTGCGCCGTCAGCTCCGCGAGGTCGGTGCGGCCCTCGGCGAAGCGCGCGAACTCGACCAGCGCAGGAAGGTCCTCGGCGTCGCGCAGCCCGGCCGTCGGCACCGTCGGGGCGAGCCGCCGGACGTCGAAACCCTCCGCGTCGTACACCGGGTTGAGGTGCACGATGCTGGTCCGGTGCTCCGGGTCCAGTCGGGTGCGCCACACCCGCAGCACCTCCGCGGCCAGGCCCGGCGGGGCGTTGTCCCAGCCGTCGGAGACGATCACTAGCCGCTGCGGCGCGGTGTCGAGGGCGTCCAGGATCCGCCGTCCGAGCGGGGTGGGGCCGGACGGGCGGGCGAGCAGCGCGTCGGTGCGCCCCGAGGTCCACAGCGCCGTGTACTCGCCCGCCAGGGCCGCCAGCAGGAAGTGACAGGCGAGCGCGGCGGCGAGCGGCCGACGGCGCTTCACGCCCGAGCCGTACGCGGACCAGCTGTCGTCGAGGACGGCCGCGACCCGGCCCCAGCCACCCTCCTCGGCGCCCGCAGCGCGCACCGCCCTGCGCGCCGCGCCGCGCAGGGCGCCGGTCAGCTCCGTCCGGCGGGCGACCCGGTCGGCGGGCGGCAGGCCCAGCACGTACGAGGCGAGCCGGGTGAGCGGCATCCGGGCGAGCGCCGCGCCGTCGGCGGTGACGGCGGTGGCGCCGGCGGCGCGCGCGGACTCCTGCAGGCGCAGCCGCTCCAGGCCGGTCAGCCGAGGTTCGATGCGCTCCAGGAACGCGGCCCGGGGGATGCCGTGGCGCCGGGCGAAGCCCTCCGCGACGGTGTACGGCAGCTCGTAGAGGGCGGATTGCTGGTGGTGGGCGCGCCGCCAGGTGTCCAGCAGCGGTGCCTGGTACGCGCCGCGGCGTCGCGGGGCGTACAGGAAGTCGCCGGTCTCCACGGCGGCGGGCCGCAGGTGCGTGTGGCGCAGCGCGCGCTTGAGCCCGGCGCGGTACTTGACGGCGTCGAGGGTCTGGTCGGGACGGGCGGCGAGCCAGTCGCGCACGATCGCGCGGGTCCGACGGTTGTTGACCTTGGCGCGGCGCAGCTCGCCGATCAGCCGGTAGGCCCGCTTCGGTGGCAGCAGCTCCAGCCGGCGGGCGATCAGCCGCCCCTCGGCGTGCCGCTGCTCCGCGGTGGCGTCGCGGGAGGTCTCCAGCAGCCGCCGGACGATCAGGGCGGCGTTGTGGTCGTTGATGTCGAGGGCGAGCGCGGCGGCGTACGGGCCGCGGTAGTTGATGAGCATGTACTCGTGCAGGAACTCCAGCGAGAGCTGCTGCTCGGCGGCTCCGCCGTGGAACTCGCGCTGGCCGGTGCCGGTGATCGCGGCGTTGACGAACAGCAGCACGTCCTCGGCGGCGACGAGGTCGCCGTACGTCTCCACTGCGCGCCCCCGGTGGTCGTGTGGGAAAGGCCGGCCGGGGAATGGGGGCACGAGCTGCGAATCATTGCGGTAAAGGCACATTCCGGAAGTCGCACCGGAGTCCCGCGGCCGGCCGGTCGACCCTAACACCGGGCGGCGGCGGGGCCCAGCCGTCATCCCCCCGCGGCCCGCTCGTCGGGTCACGCGGGGGCACCACGCAGCTCCGGGGTTCGCCGTTCACGCTGCTGCCCGCCTTGGCCGGTGGGCCGGGCGGAATCCGGGGCGTACCTGACGCCGTCGCCGCGGATGGACAGGGTGAGGGGTGAGCGTCCGGTCGGGTGCTGGTACGACGGTGACGTAGATTCCTTCCGCCCGGTCGGCACCCGGACCGAGCCGAACAGCAGGCCGCCGCCCGCTGCCGCCTGTCCAGGAGCCGGTCAGCCTGCGAAGACCTGTCGGGCCTTCACCAGACGCGCCCGGTGGTCCTCGATCCAGCCGGCCGTCGGGGACATGGGCTGGCCAACGGTCACCTGCGAGGACGGGTCGTCGCAGATCGACACCCCGATCGTGCTGGGACTGAGCGGCTTGATCCTCAGCTCGACCGTTCGGCCGGAGTTCAGCCACGAGACGAACCGGTGCCGGGCGAGACTGTCGAGAGCCTCCTCCCAGCGGTCCAGGTCGAAGGAGGAGACTCCCACCGGGAACCTGCCGGTGACGGTCTCCGTCGACACGACGAACTCACAGTCCAGGAACACACTCCCTGGGTCCGGTCGCTTCAGCACCCGCAACGCGACGACATGACCGCTCGTCCCCGGCGGGTCGGCAAGGTGGATCAGATCGTCCAGGTCGTCGTCGCTCATCACGGCCCTCTCACTCGATCTCGAACAAGGGCATCATTCCGGACGGCACCGACACATCCGAAGACGCTCTCGTCTGCCACCAACAGGCCACACGCCACTGGCAGGCATCTGCTCGCCCACCACGGCCGGATAGCGAACTCTCAGGTCGGAGGTGGCGAGTCGTCCAAGGCCAGCCCGGCGGCCTGCTCCGTCGGGGCGGTGTAGATCGCCTTGAGCGCCGGCACCAGCTTGGAGTGGTCCCGAACAGAGGCCAGCCGCAGCGAGGCCCGGATCAAGTGGAGCCATCAAAGAACAAACGCGTTGCGGCTTATCCGACTACGCCCGCATGTAGCTCGCGCACCGGTTCGCATCCCTGTTACCGCATTTGAACGGACGTCAGCGTCCGCCGGCCATGGCGACCGAGGCCCGTCTGCTCGGCCACGGTGGTGTGCGCATGGTCGCGCGAACGGCTGGGGTGAGGGAGACCACCGTGCGCAGGGGCGTGTTCGAGCTCGAAGCCAGTGCGGAGCCCTTACCGGAGGGCCGTGCGCGGCATCCCGGCGGCGGCCGGATGCGAGCCGATGCGGTCGATTCCGACCTGGTCTGCGCACTGTTGCGGCTGGTCGAGCCGGATGAGCGGGGCGATCCGATGTCGCCGCTGCGCTGGACTACGAAGTCGTTGCGACACCTGGCCGCCGAGCTGTCCCGGCAGGGTCACAAGGTCACCGCACCCACAGTCGGGCGGCTTTTGAGACGGCCGGCCGGATCGTGCTTCTCGTAACCCAGGTGCTCGGTCATCTCCGCGTCCAGGGCCCGCTCCAGCACCGCCCGGGTGACCTGGGTCAGCAGCCCGCCCTCGCCCAGCAGAGCCATGCCCGAGGCGTCCGCGCGGTCCATCAACTGCTCGACTACCTCATCCACCAATCGCTCATCGACCGGCTCGGCGACCGGCCCTTCCTTCTCGCTCCGGCCGGCCAGAGCCCCCAGCCGGGACCCCGGCCAGCCTCCCAGATCCTGGACTTGCACGAACTATCTGACACGCTCGACCGAGACCCACGTGTAACCGAGCTCCGGCAGATGCACAGCTAGGCAGGGGCAGGCGCGCCGTTGCGGGGGCCGAGGACGGCTAGAAGGTCCTGGTGGCCGTTGGAGATCAGGGACGGCAGCGGGCGCAGTGGTGTGTCGGGCGTGAGGGTGGTGGTGGGGAAGCGGTCGAAGAAGAGGCGTAGTGCGGTTTCGGTCTCCACGCGGGCAAGGGGTGCGCCGAGGCAGTGGTGGACGCCGTGGCCGAAGGCGAGGTGGTCCTTGACGGTGCGCAGGGCGTCGAAGGTGCTGGCGTTCTCGCCGTGGATGTCGGGATGGCTGCCGGCGGCGGCGAAGGCGGCGAGGATTGCCTCGCCCCGCAGGATCGTGACGGCGCCGGGCAGTTCGATGTCGTCGATGGCGTAGCGCAGGGGGAGGTAGGCGACAGGGCTGTTGTGGCGCAGGCTCTCTTCGACGATGTCGCTCCATGTGGCACGGCCGGCCCGGACGTGACCGAGCTGGACGGGGTTGAGGAGCAGGGCGGTGAGGGCGTTGTCGATGAGGTTGACGGTGGTCTCGTAGCCCGCGGATATGACGAGCAGGAGGGTGTCCCGCAGTTCCTGCTCGGTCAGGGCGCTGCCATCGCCCTCGGTGTCGCGGGCGTCGATGAGCAGGGAGGTCATGTCGTCACCGGGTGTGGTGCGCTTGGCGGCGATGAGTTCGTCGAGTATGGCGTAGAGGGCGGTGGCGTTGGTCTGGGCCTGTTCGGGGGTGCGGGTGGTGTCGAAGAGGCTGTCGACGGTGGTGCGGAACTGGTGTCGCAGGCCGGCGGGCAGTCCCATGAGGTGGCCGATCACGCGGAGGGGGAGTGGGGAGGCGAGGTGTTCGCGCAGGTCGGCCGGTTCACCTTCGGGGATGGTGTCGAGGTTGTCGAGAAGGTCCTGGACGATCTCCTCGATTCGGGGCTTCAGGGCCTGGACACGGCGCGGGGTGAAGGCACCGCCGATCAGGCGGCGCAGGCGGCGGTGGTCGGCGCCGTAGGCGGTGAACATGTTCTTGACCGCGATCCACAGCGCCAGCGGCCACGTCGCGGCCACCGCGGGGAACCCGGGCCAGTGCTGGCGCGCGTCCTTGGAGACGCGGGAATCCATGAGCAGGGACTTGAGGACCGCCGGATCGGCGACGGCCCACGCCTGGACACCGAGAATGTCGACGCGGGTCGCCGGGGCGCTGTGGAGGACGGCGGTCTCGGCGTCGCGGCTGTAACCCGTGGGATCAAGGACGAGGCGGGATATCACAAGGACTCCTTCGCGGGCGGCGGAGCGGGGAACCGTCCTGGGTGTCGGAGACGGGGAGGTGAACGAGCAGTGCGGCCGGAGGATTGGACCGCGGAGCGGACGGAGCCCGGTAGAACGGGCCCCACCTTCAGATGAGGTAACCGGCACACATCCCGAGAGGCCGGTGTTGTGGTTGGACGCTAGGGAGAGAGCACGGTAGGCCTCCACACGGTGGCCGTTCGGGCGAGCGAAGAGATCGCCAGGCGGAAAGCCCCCGTACCACATCCCGGATGGCGGGAACCTTCGGCTCTCAAGGGGCAGCTCTGGAGCTATCGTGGCGGGGGCCGTAATTATCGTGCGCCCAGCCGTATGGCCGGCCGCCGAGGTCGGCGGCCATCAGGTCGCGATCGACCAACTGCTCGGCACTCTCACGACGCTGAAGTCATGCGGGTCGTGCCCGGAACAGTACGGGCACTGCACCACACACCCCATCGTGCAGACCAAAGGGCTTGGCACAGCCACATGGGCGTCCAGGGACCCAGCAGCCGGCACAGCCACATGGGCGTCCAGGGACCCAGCAGCCCTTCTGTTGCACCGACGGCAACGGCGGTGAAGCCGAGTACAGGGGCAGGTTTCCGGGTCTACTGGTCCACCGACCGGCGGGGTCAGAGGTGGTTGGCCGACCCGGCACAGATTCGCAGCAGGTAGCGCTGACTGGAGCCGGGCCGCTCGTCGCCGATCTCCACCTCAATCTCCAGGTGGAGGTCAGCCGGCCACCCACGCTGCCGGACCGCTGCCTGTAGGTGGAGGATACGGGTCCCAGCTGCACGGTCACGGCCCGAGTGTGAGCCCGCCCTATCCGAGGAGCGATGCCGGGCGTGCCGACCCGCCGACGCTCGGGCGGGGTAGAGGGCCGGCCGACCTACCGTCAACCGCGGCGCACGAGTACGTAGGCGGCCCTTCAAGAAGATTCGTTTACGTGGCACAGTGGTCCGTCGGGGAGCCGCAGCAGCCTGGTGGAACAGGCGCGCTGCTTCTTCGCTGTGAGACCGCCCGTGCGGTGACCGCGCCCGGGCCGAGAGGCCCGGGCGCTGCCGAGTTCCTCACCGGCGAACTCAAGGGCTCGCACGACCCGTCCGGCATCGTGTTCACCGTGCTCGCGGCCATGTCCGGCATGGAGCGTGAGTACATCCGCGACCGCACCCTCGAAGGCCACGAGTCCGCCCGCAAGCGCGGCAAGACCATCGGCGGCGCCGGAATCACCGATGAGTCCATGCTGTCCATAGCCCTCCACCGCGTGACCAGGAGATGAGCCTGCGCGACATCGCCAAGCGGCTCGTCATCACGACGGGCGCGAAGAAGGGCCAGCGCCCCTCACCCGCCACCGTCATGCGGATGCTGCGCGAGTACGACGAGCAGACGGCCGAGGCCCCGGCAACACTCGGAGCATGAGCGGGAGATTGTGGCCGACTATCCGGGACTGGCTCGACAACGCGGCGGGCGACGACATCGCGGACATCCTGGCGCAGGGGCACCGCGGTCAGCAGCTGCTGGAGTTCTACGCCAAGGACGTGACCGACACCGTCAACGCCGCGCTCCAGGAACGCACCGGCCCCGAACTCCACTGGCGGATTTCCGCGTTCGCAACCAGCTCTGCGACCACCAACGCCACGTCGTCGGCCAGCTCCGGCATCTGCCGGGCCACGAGAACAACAGCCACACGCCTCGCCACAGCCGCCGGCATCTCCTCATCAACAAGCCGCAGCAGCATGTCGACGCGGGCCGTCCCGAGACCACAGCGTCCAACCAGGAGAGGGACCGGGAACGGCATCCTCGCCTCCTCGTACCATGCTGCTGAACACCCGGGCCGCCGTCTGGCGGGCGGTCCGTCCGACCGGGGCCTCCGCGGCGGCGAGGACCGGGCCGGCAACCGCTTCGACGGCCGCGCGCAGCGGCCGGGGGACGCTGCTCCACCCGGTGGGCGCGGCGGGGCCGGGCAGGTCGAGGGCCATCGGAACACTCCTTGTCCAGGGTGTGGCCAGGGCACAGCGCCCGGGCGGTCCCGGCTGCGCGGCCTGTCCACCGACGGGCGCTGCCGGGCCTTCGGGGCCGATGTGCGGGGACGGCTCCTCGGCGTGCAGCGTTCTCGGCAGGA
>NZ_JBFAJO010000152.1:0-8432 GCF_040655255.1 Kitasatospora sp. NPDC050463 | reverse complement strand
CCTCGCCGCCATCTGGGCCGACGTCCTCGACCTGCCACAGATCGGTATCGAGGACAGCTTCTTCGACCTCGGCGGCGACTCCATCCGCGCCGTCCGCCTGGTCGGTGCCCTGCGCGAGGCCGGTCACGACGTCTCCATCCGCGACGTCTTCCAGCAGCGCACCATCGCCGCCCTGGCCACCGCCCTCCCCGGCACCGGCACCGGCGAGTCGCTGATCACCGCCGTCCAGCCCTTCGCCCTCATCGGCGAGGAGGACCGCAACGCCCTCCCGGCCGACGTCGTCGACGCCTACCCGCTCTCGCAGATCCAGACCGGCATGCTCGTCGAGCTGATGTCCACCGAGAACGAGCACGTCTACCGGAACATCAACTCCTCGCGCATTCCGGACACCCGTCCCTTCGACGCCGAGGCGTTCCGCCGCGCCGCCGACATCGTGGTGGCCCGGCACGACATCCTGCGCACCTCGATGCACCTGGAGGGCTACAGCCAGCCCCTCCAGCTCGTCCACGCAGAGGTCGAGATCCCGGTCGCGATCCACGACCTGCGCGGCCTGAGCCAGGCCGAGATCGACGAGCAGGCCCGCGCCTACGTCGAGCAGGAGAACCGCACGGGATTCGTGCTGACCTCCGCCCCGCTGATGCGGTTCGCGGCGCACGTCGAGTCCGACCAGGCGTGGCGCCTGACGGTCAGCCACCTGCACGTGATCACCGACGGCTGGACCATCAACTCGCTGCTCATGGAGTTCCTCGGCACCTATCAGGCGCTGCGGGACGGCCGCGAGCCGGCGGCCTACGAGGTGCCGGCCGTCCGCTACGCGGACTACGTCGCCGCCGAGCAGGACGCCCTCTCCGACCCGGCGACCCAGGAGTTCTGGCAGCAGGTCGTCGACGCCCACGGCCCGCTGGCGCTGCCCGCCGCCTGGGGCGGCGAGCCGGGCGAGAGCGTCCGGGCCCGGGTGCCGTTCGCGGACCTGGAGGACGGCCTGCGCGAGCTGGCCGCCGAGGCGAAGACCTCGCTCAAGAGCGTCATGCTGGCCGCCCACCTCAAGGTGATGTCCTCGCTCACCGCGGACGAGGCTTTCCACACCGGTGTCGTCTACCACGGCCGTCTGGAGGCTCCGGGCGCCGACCGCGTGTTCGGCATGCACCTCAACACCCTTCCGTTCCCGACGAGTCGGGGCGCCCGCACCTGGCGGGAGCTGGTCGAGCGGACGTACGCGACGGAGACCGCGATCTGGTCGCACCGCCGCTATCCGCTGCCCGCCGTCCAGCGCGCCGCGGGCAACAGCAACCTGATCAACGTCATGTTCGAGTTCCAGGACTTCCACCAGGTCGACACCGCCGCGGTGGACGTCGAGGCCTCGCTCAACCAGGGCACCACGGAGTTCGCGCTCAACGCGATCGCCAGCGGTGGCACCGTCCAGCTGGGCGGTTCCTCGGAGTTCTTCACCCAGGAGAGCCTGGAGCGGCTGGGCGCGATGTACCGCTCGGTGCTGGAGGCGATGGCCGCCGACGCCGACGGCGACGCGCGTGCCGCCCACCTGCCCGCCGACGAGCTCTCCCTACTGCTCGACACGTGGAACGCCACCGTCGAGGAGCCGGTGGAGGAGTGTGTCCACGAGCTGTTCGCCGCGCAGGCCGCCCGCACGCCGGACGCCGTCGCCCTCACCAGTGGCGAGCTGAGCCTCACCTACGCGGAGCTGGACGAGCGGGCCAACCGCATCGCCCACCACCTCATCGCCCTGGGCGCCGGCCCGGAGCGAATCGTCGGCCTCTCCCTGGAGCGCGGCCCCGACCTCATCCCGGCCCTGCTCGGCATCCTGAAGTCCGGCGCCGCCTACCTCCCCCTGGACCCCGCCAACCCGGCCGACCGCCTCGCCTACATGCTCGCCGACGCCAAGGCCGAACTCCTCGTCACCCACTCGGCCCTGGACGAGCTGGAGTTCACCGGCACCCGGGTGCTCATCGACACCCACCAGGACGAGATCGCCGCCCACCCGGCCACCGCCCCCGTCACCGGCGTCCGCCCGGACAACCTGATCTACGTCATCTACACCTCCGGCTCCACCGGCCTGCCCAAGGGCGTCAGCCTCACCCACACCAACGTGGTGCGTCTGTTCACCGCGGCGCGTGAGCAGGTCGGCTTCACCGAGGGTGATGTGTGGGCGCTGTTCCACTCCTACGCCTTCGACGTCTCCGTGTTCGAGATGTGGGGTGCCCTGCTGCACGGCGGCCGCCTGGTCGTCGTCCCGTCGGCGATCGCGCGCTCTCCGCAGGAGATGGCCGAGCTGCTGGTCCGCGAGCAGGTCGGCGTGCTGTGCCAGACCCCGTCCGCGTTCCGTTCCCTGGCCGCGACCGTGATCGACGACGCCGTCCAGAGCCTGGCCCTGCGCATGGTCGTCTTCGCCGGCGAGCGTCTGGACGTGCCGGACCTGGCCGCCTGGACCGAGCGTTTCGGCTGGAACGGCCCGGTCCTGGTCAACATGTACGGCCCGACCGAGATCACCGTCTACGCCACCTTCCACCGGGTCACGGCGGCCGAGCTGTCCGGCCCGCGTCGCAGTGTCATCGGCCGCCACCTCGCCGACCTGACCATCCACCTCCTTGACCGGGCCGGCCGACCCGTCCCGGTGGGTGTCCCCGGTGAACTCCATGTCGGCGGCCCCGGCGTGGCCCGTGGCTACCTCGACCGTCCCGAGCTGACCGCGGACAGGTTCCTCCCCAACCCGTACGGCCCGGCGGGCTCGCGTCTCTACGCAACCGGCGACCTCGCCCGCTTCCTGCCCGACGGCAGCATCGACTACCTCGGCCGCATCGACAACCAGATCAAGCTCCGCGGCTACCGCATCGAGCTCGGCGAGATCGAGAGCGCCCTCGGCGGCCTCGACCGGATCCGCGAAGCCGTGGTCGTGGTCCGCGAGGAGACCCTGGTCGCCTACGTCGTCACCGACGGCGGCGAACTGGACGTCACCGCCGTCCGCCGTGAACTGGCCGTCACGCTGCCCGAGTACATGGTCCCGGCCGCGTTCGTCACGCTCGACGCCATCCCGCTCAACAGCAGCGGCAAGACCGACCGCCGCGCGCTGCCCGCCCCCGATCTGGAGGCCTTCACCGCCTCCCGCTACACGGCGCCGCGCACTCCGCTGGAGGAGCGGATCGCCGCGATCTGGGCCGAGGTCCTGGGCCTGGCACAGGCCGGTGTCGAGGACAGCTTCTTCGACCTGGGTGGTGACTCCATCCGCGCCGTCCGCCTGGTCGGAGCGATGCGTGCCACCGGCTACGACGTCTCGGTCCGTGACGTCTTCGAGCAGCGCACCATCGCCGCCATGGCCGCCGCCCTCCCGGGCGTCGGCACCGGCGAGTCGCTGATCACCGCCGTCGAGCCCTTCGCCCTCATCGGCGAGGACGACCGCACCGCCCTCCCGGCCGACGTCGTCGACGCCTACCCGCTGTCCCAGGCGCAGACCGGCATCCTGGTGGAGGTCATGTCGTCGGCCGACCGTGCGGTCTACCACAACATCGACTCCTTCCGGCTGCCCGACCCGCAGCCGTTCGACGCCGAGGCCTTCCGCCGCGCCGTGGACACGGTGGTCGCCCGGCACGACGTCCTGCGCACCTCGATGCACCTGGACGGGTACAGCCAGCCCCTCCAGCTCGTCCACGCCGTCACCGAAGCCCCGGTGGCCGTGTTCGACCTGCGCGGTCTGACCGAGGCCGAGGTGGCCGAGCGCGCGCTGGCCTTCGCCGAGGAGGAGCGGACCCGCGGGTTCGAGCTGGCGGCCGCCCCGCTCCTGCGGATCGCCGCACACGTCGAGTCCGACCAGGCCTGGCGCCTGACGATCAGCCACAACCACGCCATCACCGACGGCTGGACGCTCAACTCGCTGCTCATGGAGCTTCTGGGCGCCTACCAGGATCTGCGGGACGGCCGGGAGCCGGTCGCCCACGAGGCGCCCGCCGTCCGCTACGCCGACTTCATCGCCGCCGAGCAGGACGCCCTCTCCGACCCGGCGACCCAGTCCTTCTGGCAGCAGGTCGTCGACGCCCACGGCCCGCTGGCCCTGCCGGCGAGCTGGGGCGGCGAGCCGGGCGAGCGCGTGGGTGTCCGGGTACCGTTCGCGGACCTGGAGGACGGCCTGCGCAAGCTGGCCGCCGAGGCGAAGACCTCGCTCAAGACCGTCATGCTGGCCGCGCACCTCAAGGTGATGTCCTCGCTCACCGCGGACGAGGCCTTCCACACCGGTGTGGTCTACCACGGCCGTCTGGAGGCCCCCGGCTCCGACCGGGTGCTCGGCATGCACCTCAACAGCCTGCCCTTCCCGACCACTCGGGGCGCCCGCACCTGGCGCGAGCTGATCGAGCGGACGTACGCGACGGAGACCGCGATCTGGTCCCACCGCCGCTACCCGCTGCCCGCCGTCCAGCGCGCCGCCGGCAGCTCGGGCGGTCTGATCAACGTGCTCTTCGACCACCACGACTTCCACCAGGTCGACACCGACTCCGTCGACGTCGAGGCGACCATGGCGGGCGGTTCGAACGAGTTCGCGCTGATGGCGATCCCGCAGGGCGGGCACTTCAACCTCAGCAGCTCGACGGAGTTCTTCACCCAGGAGAGCCTGGAGCGGCTGGGCGCGATGTACCGCCTGGTGCTGGAGGCGATGGCCGCCGACGCCGACGGCGACGCGCGTGCCACCCACCTGCCCGCCGACGAGCTCTCCCTACTGCTCGGTACCTGGAACGAGACCGCCGAGGAGCCGGTGGAGGAGTGTGTCCACGAGCTGTTCGCCGCGCAGGCCGCCCGTACGCCGGACGCGGTCGCGCTGACCAGTGGCGAGCTGAACCTCACCTACGCGGAGCTGGACGAGCGGGCCAACCGCATCGCCCACCACCTCATCTCCCTGGGCGCCGGCCCCGAGCGAATCGTCGGCCTCTCCCTGGAACGCGGCCCCGACCTCATCCCCGCCCTCCTCGGCATCCTCAAGTCCGGCGCCGCCTACCTCCCCCTGGACCCGGCCAACCCGGCCGACCGTCTGGCCTACATGCTGGCCGACGCCAAGGCCGAACTCCTCGTCACCCACTCCGCCCTGGCAGAGCTGGAGTTCACCGGCACCCGGGTGCTCGTCGACACCCACCAGGACGAGATCGCCGCCCACCCGGCCACCGCCCCCGTCACCGGCGTCCGCCCGGACAACCAGATCTACGTCATCTACACCTCCGGCTCCACCGGCCTGCCCAAGGGCGTCAGCCTCACCCACACCAACGTCGCCCGCCTGTTCACCGCCACCCGGGAGAACTACCACTTCGGCCCCGCCGACGTCTGGCCGCTCTTCCACTCCTACGCCTTCGACGTCTCCGTCTGGGAGATGTGGGGCGCCCTCCTGCACGGCGGCCGACTCGTCGTCGTTCCCCGCCACACCAGCCGCTCCCCCCACGACATGCTCGACCTGCTGGTCGCCGAGCGCGCCACGATCCTGTGCCAGACGCCGTCGGCGTTCCGTACCCTCACCCAGCTCGCAGGTGACGGCGACCCCCGGATCGAGCGGCTCGCCCTGCGGGCCGTCGTCTTCGCCGGCGAGCGCCTGGAAATGGCCGAACTGCGTCCGTGGGCCGAGCGCGTCGGCACCCACGACACCGCACTCGTCAACATGTACGGCATCACCGAAACCACCGTGCACTCCACCTACCACCGGATCACCGAGCAGGATGTCGCGCGGTCCGCGCACAGCCCCGTCGGCTCACCGATGGACGACACCGCCATCCACGTCCTCGATGCCCGGGGGCACCTCGTCCCCGTGGGTGTGCCCGGTGAGATCCACGTCAGTGGCCCGGCCGTGGCCCGTGGTTACCTCAACCGTCCGGAGCTGACCGCCGAGCGCTTCGTCCCCAACCCGTACGGCCCCGCCGGCTCCCGCCTCTACCGTTCCGGCGACCTCGCCCTGCGTCTGGCGGACGGGACCCTCGAATCCCTCGGCCGGATCGACAAGCAGGTCAAGCTCCGCGGCTACCGGATCGAACTCGGCGAGATCGAGACCGCTCTCACCGAGCTGCCCGAGATCCGCCAGAGCGTGGTGATCGTCCGCGAGAACGAGGCAGGGGAGAAGTCCCTCGTCGCCTACGTCGTCCCGGCCGCCGATGCCGTCCCCGACACCATCCGGCTCCGCGCCCACCTCGGTGCCTCGTTGCCGGAGTACATGGTCCCGGCCGCGTTCGTCACCCTGGACGCCATTCCGCTGACCACCAACGGCAAGGCCGACACGCGGGCCCTGCCCGCCCCCGACCTGGAGGCCTTCACCGCCTCCCGCTACACGGCTCCGCGCACTCCGCTGGAGGAGCGCCTGGCCGCCATCTGGGCCGAGGTCCTGGGCCTGGCGCAGGTGGGTGTCGAGGACAGCTTCTTCGACCTCGGCGGCGACTCCATCCGCGCCGTCCGCCTGGTCGGAGCGATGCGTGCCGCCGGGTACGACGTCTCCATCCCGGACGTCTTCGAGCAGCGCACCATCGCGGCCATGGCCGCCGCCCTCCCGGGCGCCGGTACGGGCGAGTCGCTGATCACCGCCGTCCAGCCGTTCGCCCTCATCGGCGAGGAGGACCGCAAGGCCCTCCCGGCCGACGTCGTCGACGCCTACCCGCTCTCGCAGATCCAGACCGGCATGCTGGTCGAGATGCTCGCGGCCCAGGGCGGAAGCACCTACCGGAACATCAACTCGTTCCTGATCCCGGACGAGCTGTCGTTCTCGCTCGACGTCCTGCGCCGAGCCGTTGACACGGTGGTGGCCCGGCACGACATCCTGCGCACCTCGATGCACCTGGGCGGCTACAGCCAGCCCCTCCAACTCGTCCACGCCACCGCCGAGGTCCCGATCACCGCGCACGACCTGCGCGGCCTGACCGAGGCCAAGGTGGCGGAGCGCACGAGCGCCTATGTCGAGCAGGAGCGCGCGACGGACTTCGAGCTGACGGCCGCCCCGCTGCTGCGCATCGCCGCGCACGTCGAGTCGGACGAGGCCTGGCGACTGACGTTCAGTCACATTCACGCCGTCACCGAGGGGTGGAGCTACCACACCCTGGTGATGGAGATCGTCACCCTCTACCGCAGCCTGCGCAACGGCGACGAGCCGGCGGCCTACGAGACGCCCGCCGTCCGCTACGCCGACTTCATCGCCGCCGAGCAGGACGCCCTCTCAGACCCGGCGACCCAGTCCTTCTGGCAGCAGGTCGTCGACGAGCACGCCCCCATGGTCCTGCCCGAGTCCTGGGGCGAGGGCGAGCGGGGCGAGCGGGAGCGTCACGGTGTCCCGGTGCCGTTCCTGGACATCAAGGACGGACTGACCCGACTGGCCGCCGAGGCGAAGACCTCGATCAAGAGCGTGCTGCTGGCCGCGCACCTGAAGGTGATGTCCTCGCTCACCGCGGACGAGGCTTTCCACACCGGTGTCGTCTACCACGGCCGCATGGAGGCCCCGGGCGCCGACCGGGTGCTCGGCATGCACCTCAACACCCTGCCCTTCCCGGCGAGTCGGGGCGCGAAGACCTGGCGCGAGCTGGTCGAGCAGACCTATGCCACCGAAACGGCCATCTGGTCGCACCGCCGCTACCCGCTGCCCGCCGTCCAGCGCGCCGCCGGCAGCTCCGGCGACCTCGTCTCGATCCTCTTCGAGTACCTGGACTTCCACGTCGTCGACGGTGGTCCGATCGACGCCGAGGGGTCGATGGGCGACGGCGCCAACGAGTTCGCCCTCAACGTGCTGGCCCGCCCGGACCGGGTGAACCTCAGTGCCCCGGTCGCCGTGGTGGGTCGGGAGCGGCTTGCCCTGCTGGGTGAGCGTTACCGGCTGGTGCTGGAGGCGATGGCCGCGGACCCGGACGGGGACGCGACCGCCGCCTACCTGCCCGAGGCCGAGCGTGCCCAGCTCGCGGCCTGGGCCGCGGGTGACTCCGTGCAGTGGCCGACCGGCACCACCCTCGACCTGTTCGAGGCGCAGGCCGCCGCCACCCCGGACGCCACCGCCGTCATCGTCGACGGCCTCCACCTCACCTACCGCGAGGTGGACGACCGCGCCAACCGCATCGCCCACCACCTGGCCGCCGTCGGCGCCGGCCCGGACGTCCTGATCGGTGTCTGCCTGGAGCGCGGCGCGAACCTGGTGCCCACCCTCCTCGGTGTCTGGAAGGCCGGCGCCGCCTACCTGCCCCTCGACCCCGCCTGGCCCACCGAACGCCTCGCCCACGTCCTGGCCGACACCGCCACCCCCGCCATCGTCACCTCGACCGCCCTGGCCGACACCGTCGGCGCCCAGTACGACGGCACCCTCGTCGTCATCGAGCGCGAGCAGGCGACCATCGACCGCCGCCCCGCCACCGCGCCGCAGCGGACCCTGGACGGGCAGAACCTCGCCTACGCGATCTACACCTCCGGCTCCACCGGCCGCCCCA
>NZ_JBFAJO010000151.1:416-8468 GCF_040655255.1 Kitasatospora sp. NPDC050463 | reverse complement strand
AGGACCCCAAGCCGTTCACCTGGACCAAGACCGCCGATGAGATCCTCGACTCCCTCGCCCGCTTCTGCCGACGGATCTCCGGCGCAGGACACTAGAAGAGCACGGCGATCGCCGTTCCTCGCGGCGCTCGGACACGCGCAACGAGGACCAGCCCGCCGCTGACTTGTGGCGTTGCCCTCCCGGTGGGCGCTCGGCCCTGTCGGCTGACGAACGAATGACGACAGGCGTGGCGGGCGTCCAATGAGGAAGGTTCATCGTGATCCGTGCAGGTCACCGGGCCTGGTGTGCCGAGTCGCTGGGGTGCTTGTGCAGGTCACCGGGCCTGGTGTGCCGAGTCGCTGGGGTGCTCGGGCAGGTCAGCATGGTGATCGTGGCGGGGAGATCATCCGTCGCTCCGCAGCGGGTCGTGTTTCTGGATCTCCTGCGCGCTGCGTGGTCGTCCCCCTACTCTGCGAGCAGGCTGCGACGGCGGCTCGCGAAAGAGGGGACATGGTCCAGAACCCGATGGTGTGGCTGCTGGAACGCCGCGTCGTGCTGAGTGATCACGCCGAGCGGCTGCGCAAGCAGCTGGCCGACGTGGAGGCCGAGGTGGCCCGGTTGGAGATGGCCGAGATCGTCTACCGGCAGTACCAGGAGGATGCCGAAGCGGGGCACCCCGACGCCGAGGCCTGGGGGCAGGCGCTGGAGGAGGCCACCGGCGGCGCCCCGGCCGTGCCCGCGCAGGCCACGGTCGCGACGCCGGGCGCCGCGGGCCAGCTGCTGTTCGGCCCGCGCGGACCCGACAGCCGTGTCGAGGACCTGCCCGCCGACTACCGGGCGGTCATGGAGGCCGTCGCGGGCGGCACCGGCCCGTTGCAGGCCAAGGATGTGGCCCGCGAGCTGGGGCTGGATCCGGTTCCGGCGAGGGTGGAACCGGTGCGCGGGAAGCTGCGCAGGCTGGCCGAGCGCGGCTGGATCACCCGCACGCCCGCTGGACGCTACCTGCCCCGGTAGCCTGCCGGCCCTCCCGTGCGAGGGCCGGTTCTGCCCGTAACGTGCGTGCCCCCGGCGGGAGTTGGGCAACACGTGAAGAAGAACGCCAGCCCCGCCGGGGGCGACATCAGCCTTATCTCCCCCGTCCGCCTGCCGCTGTCCAGCTCGACGGTCAACCATGTGGCCTCGTTGATCCGCGGCCACCGCAAGCAGATCCGCTCGCGGTGGCGTGCGCTGAACGACGGGCGGATCGCCGTGATCGTGCTCGCCCACCTGCGCAACGACGAGCGGCTGGCCGACCTGGCCGGCGGCGCGTCGGTGTCGCCCTCCACGGTGCGACGCTGGGTGCTGGAAGTGATCGGCCTGCTGGCCGCCCGCTCCCCGCGCCTGGACCGCGCACTGGCCAAAGTGGTCAAGGACGGCGGGTGCGTGGCGCTACTGGACGGCACGCTGATCCGCACCCGACGCCGGACGGGTCGGGCGAACCGGAAGAACTTCTCAGGCAAGCACAAGGCGCACGGCCTGCTGCTTCTTGCGCTGACCGATGCGAAGGGGCGACTGCTGTGGGTCTCCTCGGCCCGCCGCGGCGCGTGCAGCGAGATCACGGCCCCCGCTACGAGAGGCTGTGCGCCCGGCTGCGCGAGTTCGAGCTGGGAGCGGTCGCCGACCTGGGCTTCGTCGGCCTGGACGACGGCGACGGCGAGCAGCCGGCGGTCATCACCGGGTTCAAGGCGAGCGGCGGCAAGCCCCTCGCCTCGCCGAAGAAGGTCGTGAATCGGCTGATCAGCAGCCTGCGGGCGCCGGTCGAGCACGGTTTCGCGAGCCTGAAGACCTTCCGGAT
The DNA here is from genome assembly GCF_040655255.1 of Kitasatospora sp. NPDC050463. NCBI lineage: Bacteria > Bacillati > Actinomycetota > Actinomycetes > Kitasatosporales > Streptomycetaceae > Kitasatospora > Kitasatospora sp. NPDC050463. The sequence continues at coordinate 6,655 of NZ_JBFAJO010000151.1, read as the reverse complement.
CCTGACCAAGGTGCGCATGCACCCACGCCACGCGACCGCGCTGGTACGGGCCTTGCTGGTGCTGACGCACCACCAGGTGACACGGTGACGGACGATCTCCCCGCAACAATCACCATGCTGACCTGCCCGAGCACCCCAGCGACTCGTCACACCAGGCCCGGTGACCTGCACGAATCACGATGAAACTTCCTCAATGTATGGCCGGGCCAACTTCGACCTCCTACGCCGCCGCGTCCTCCTATCACCGTGATCCACCAGCCAGGACCCCTCAATCAGCGACAGAGCCAAGTTGTGTGACGCGGTCACGCTCTGCGACTGATCCGGGTGTGTAGCGGTGGTTGGAGATCGTCTGAAACTCGTTGGCCGGATTCGGAGTGGAGCCGACAGTCGGCGGATGTGAGGCGATCATGGTCCCCGCTGGGGGAGTTGCTGTTTCCGTCACTGCCGACGGTGGAGGTGACTGGCTGGGTGGGATGCGGGCGGTCCGGTGGTGAGGGTCGAAGGGCGGTCGACCGCGAGCGGGGCTCGTTGTCCGGGCTGCGGGAGCTGGTCGGAGCGTGAGCACGGTTTCTACCTGCGGTTTCCGTCGGACCTGCCGGCCGTTGGACGGCGGGTCGTCCTCGCTCTGCGGGTGCGGCGGTTCTCCTGCCGGGAGGCATCGTGCCCTCGGCGTACGTTCGTCGAGCAGATCGAGGGGCTGACGCGCCGTCACGGCCAGGCCACCGAGCGGCTGCGCGCGGCAGGTGCCGAGATCGGGCTGGCCCTGGCGGGGCGAGCCGGTGCGCGGATGGCCGGACTGCTGGGCGTGCGAGGCAGTCGCAGCACGCTGCTGCGGCGGGTGATGGAGCTGCCCGACCCTGACGTCGGGACACCGACTGCGGTCGGTGTCGACGACTTCGCCCTGCTCAACGGGCATGTCTATGGCACGGTGATCACCGACGCGGTAACGCATCGAGTGCTGGACCTGCTCCCGGAGCGCGACGCGACGACTCTCTCCCCGTGGCTGGCCCGACATCCACAGATCGACGTGATCTGCCGGGACCGCGCGAGCGCCTACGCGGAGGCCGCCAACGCCGCAGCACCACAGGCCCAGCAGGTTGCCGATCGCTATCACCTATGGGCGAACATGGTCCGCGCCGTCGAGCGAACCGTCATGGACCACCGCGCGTGCTTGAACAGCCTGCCGGCCGTCGATCCGGACCCCGAGCCGCAGTGGGGAGACCCCGCTGCCCACCGCGGGCAGCGGCGGTGACACAACCGACCCAGCCGGGCCGATGGCCGACCGGCGCCGTGAACACCACGCCCTGGTCCACCAGTTACTGGCCCACGACATGGGTATACGCGAGATCGCCCGCCATCTGGGCTGGGGCCGCCACACCGTCCAGAGATACGCACGAGCCAAACACTGGCAGGACCTGGTGAAAGGCCAGCGCCCCCGGTCGAGCAAGCTCGACCCCTTCAAGCCCTACCTCGCCCGGCGCTGGGCGGAGACCGGCGGGAAGATCACCGGCCTGGCGCTGCTCGAAGAGATCAAACAGCAGGGGTACCAAGGCAGTTACACAACCCTCAACACCTGGAAGCAGCACGAGCTGACCGCGCCGGACAGCGTCCCGCCACCGCCCCCGCCGCCCTCGATCCGGCAGGTCACCGGCTGGCTCACCCGCCACCCGGAGGCCGTCCTCGCCCGCGAACTCGGCCTCTGCTACACCTCGATGGCCCTGGTCACCGACCTGGACGCGGGCGTCGAGAGCGGCGAGGGCGTCACCCACGCCGAGGTGCTGGAGGTCTTCGCGCGCAACGTCGACCGGCTGCGCACCGTGCTGTTCAAGGCGCTGGAGAGCCTGCCCGGCACCCGGGACTGCGTCTGCTCGCACACCCTGGACGGGCTCACGACCGGCCTGCCGGGCGTCTGACGTCCGTCGTCGTCCCGCCGGGCGGCGGCCCGTTCGCGGTACGCGATTCCTCCCCTGTGCCCCTGTTCCGGCCGGAGGTCCCGAGTGTCACACTGCTTGTCGCAACCCGCCGATTGTCAAAGGCGGTTGGACGACCTGAGGGGGAGCGTCATGACCACCGGGGAACCGGAGGGGATGCGCATGGCCGAACAGGGGCAGGTCGACCCGGCGCGCAGCCAGGTGTTCGGAGAGGTGGCCGAGCTCTACGACGCCGCCCGCCCGGGCTACGCGGACGCGCTGGTCGCGGAGGTGCTGGCGTACGCGGCCCTGGGCGGCCGCGCAGCGGTGGAGGTCGGCGCCGGAACCGGAAAGGCCACGCTGCCGTTCGCCGCGCTGGGCACGCGGCTCGTGTGCATCGAGCCCGACCCGCGGATGGCGGAGGTGCTACGACGAAACACCGAACCGTATCCGGGCGTTCGGGTCCACGCCGGCCGTTTCGAGGAGTGGCAGCCGGACGGCCGCAGCTTCGGGCTGCTCCTCGCCGCGATGTCCTGGCACTGGGTTGACCAGCAGCGGCGTTGGGAGCTCGCCCATGCTGCCCTCGCCCCCGGCGGCGCGGTGGCACTGTTCTGGAACCCGCAGGGGATCCGCGATCCGGAGCTGCACGCCGCCCTGGCCGAGGTCGACCACCGTCACGGGATCACCGACTCCCCGCACAAGGACCTGACTTCGGCCTACGGTGAGGAAGCCGGGAACTGGGCCGGGCTGCCCGGCTGGCCCGAGGACGAGTGCCGCCGCGACGGCCGCTTCACCGACCTGCGTTCCGTCCGGTACCGGCAACAGCAGCACTACGACACCGACCGATACCTGGGATACCTGGCCTCGCTCTCGCGCTACCGCCTCCTCGCCCCCGACCGGCGCGAGCAGGTCCTCGCCGACACCGCCCGCGTCTTGGACGCCCACGGCGGCGGCATCGACATGGACCTCCTCAGCGACCTCTTCCTCGCCCGGGCGCGGTGAGTCGGGGGCTGTTCGGCGGGGCTGTTCGGTGGGGCTACTCGGCGGGGATTCCGCGGAGGAGGAAGGGGAGGTGGGCGCCGCGGGCGAGGGCGGTGAGGGCCTGGGTGGTGCGGCGGTGTTGCTCGGTGGCCATGACGTCGGGGAGCCGGGCCTCGGGGACCCAGTGCAGGCCGATGACGTGCGGGGGTGGCAGGTGGCGCGCGAGGGTCACCTCCTGGGCTCGGGTGAGACGGCCGCCCCAGTAGACGAAGTGGACGGCCTCGGGCAGGAGTTGGGCGTCGGTGTAGTCGGTGGCGAGCAGGCTGCGGAGGGGGAGGACGAGGCCGGTCTGGGTCTCGGTGTGACGGCGGGCGGCGAGGTGGGGGAGTTCGTCGCGCTCGGCGCTGCCGCCGGGGAGGGTGTGGCCGTTCTTGTAGGTGGCTGCGCGGTGGGCGAGGTCGCGGACGACTTCTCCGACCTCGGGCCTGTACGCGGGCGTACGGGGACGGCTGGGCATGTCGGCTCCAGTGGTAGCTCTGGGTTCCCGATCTCGACCGGGTGCGCTGCAACAAGGCCCTCGGCCTGCGCAGTCTCCCCAGCCAGGACTGGACCGTGAACCGGGCCTGGATGCTCACCTGCAACCTCGCCGCCGACCTGGACGCCTGGACCCGGCTGCTCGGCCTGCACGACGTCCCCGACCTGGCCGCCGCCGAGCCTGAAACAATGCGCTACCGCCTCTACCATCTGCCCGCGAAGATGACCCGTCACGCCCGCCGCCGCTGGCTCACCCTGTCCCGCACCTGGCCCTGGCGCGACGCCTTCACCACCTGCTGGCCGCGCCTCGGGGCGCTACCCGCCCCGAGCTGACCCGCCGCCAGTATCCCGACGAGACAGGAAGGAGCTGACACACAACCCCGGTGCCGTGGAACCCGGGCGCAGCCGCAGCGACACGCGAAGGCCCCACCCACGAACACGAGGGACGAAGGGGCGAATCGACGAGCTCGTCACCCGATCAGGAGCTCAGACGAATCGAGGCCAGCCCTTCCTGTGCCCCCGCCACCGATTCTCTCGGGTTCCGCAAAGTTCAGCCAATACCCTTTTCTTGCAACATAGTTGACGGACAGGTATCGGATGACCGGGGAAGGCGACGGCGGAGTGAAGGGCGTGATTCCTGTTGATTCTGAACCGCGGGCGCTCCGCCGTTCGGGTGATATGGCGTCACCCTGGTTGTCAAGCGTGTAGGGCAAATGGGTTACTGTATGCATCCGAACTGGTGGGCCGCCCATCCCTCCGCGGGGGAGTGGCAGTTGGCCTACCGTCGGCCTCAGGGCGACGTTCCAGGCTGGGTGCCGCAATGGGCACCCCTGCGGAGGACAGGATCCGCCAGCCGGTACTGCCCCGGCAGTACCGGCTGGCGCGGCGGACCACTTGGTGCGTCCCAAGGGCGCGGCATGCGAATCCGCGTCTTTTCGGACCGACTTTGGGCCGCAATGCGGGGCCCGGTTTCGGCTGCCGTCCAAGCCGCTTGCTTGACTGCCCACAGGGGCAGCGGGTTGGGCGACGTACTCCCTCACCACTGTTTCGATCGGCCTGAGCGGGAGGGCCATCCGCGTTCTCGGTGTCAGAGCGCGGGGCTCTTCCCAGGCCCGAAAGCCGATGTGGCCAACGTCGGCTGATCGGGATTCGGGCGGCCGCTGGGCCGCCGACTCCAGGCCCCGGCACCCGGCAGAAGGATCCGCGGCAGCGCGCACTGATCGCTGACGAGCGTCGGTGAAGTACTGGCTGCCGAGGACAGATCGTTCCCACGCACATCCAGTCAGTCTGATCAGGAGGCACAGCATGCCTATCAGCCCGAACCAGGGATCCACCGGCGGCGGGACCACGGTGACGATCACCGGCACCAACCTGTCCGGCACCACCGCCGTGAAGTTCGGCACCAAGTCGGCCACCATCACCGCCAACACCCCCACCGCGGTCACCGTTGTCTCCCCCTCGGGAGCCGGTACGGTCGGCGTCACCGTGACCACCCCGGGCGGGACCAGCAACCCGCTGTCGTTCTTCTACGTCGGCGCGCCGTTCAAGGCGTCCCTGAGCGACACCTCCGGAGCCACCGCGGGCGGGAACACCATCGCCATCACCGGCACCGGGCTGTCCACCGCGACCGCCGTCACCTTCGGTGCCAACACCGCGACCCCGACCGTGGTCTCCGACGGCCAGCTCAGCGTCACCGTCCCGGCCGGGGCCGGGGCGGGGGCGGTCAGCGTCAGCGTCACCACGGCCGGCGGCACCAACAACGGCTTCACGTACACCTACGTGGACGCGCCCACCGTCACCGCCGTGGCGCCCAGCTCCGGACCCACCTCCGGCGGTACCACGGTGACCGTCACGGGCACCGGCCTGTCCACCGTCCAGTCGGTCACCGTCGACGGCGTTGTGGCGCCGTTCGCCGTGATCAACGACACCACCGTGTCCGTCGTGACCCCGCCGGGGACCGCCGGCGCGGTCGACGTCGTGGTCACCACCTCCGGCGGTAGCGCCACCGTGGTTGGCGGCTTCACCTACGTGGCCGGCCCCGGCATCTGACACAGCGCTCTGATGCCCTGCACGTCAACCGGGCATCAGGGCGCCGAAGACGCCCGGGCAGGGGAAGACCCCGTCCTCTGCCCGGGCGCACCATCACCACCCTCCGGCTCCGAGCGACCTTCGCAGTCGACCCGGGGTCACCTCCCGAGAGGAGAGACATCATCAACCCGACCCAGAACGAGCACCTGCCGGCTGTCCCGTCGGCGGCTCTGGCCGCGCCGACCCTGACCGTTCTCAATCCGAATCAGGGGGTCAGCTCGGGAGGTACGTCGGTCACCCTGCTGGGGGGTGGCTTTACCGGGGCCACCGCCGTGAAGTTCGGCACGGTCAACGCCACATCGTTCACCGTTGCGTCGGACACGGTCATCACCGCGATCTCCCCCGCGGGCAGCGGCAGTGTCCAGGTGACCGTCACCGCGCCGGGCGGCACCAGCAACGGCCTGCCCTACACGTACACCGCCCCTCCCGCGCCCACCCTGACCGTTCTCAGTCCCAGTCAGGGGGTCAGCTCGGGAGGTACGTCGGTCACCCTGCAGGGGAGCGGTTTCACCGGGGCCACCGCCGTGAAGTTCGGCACGGTCAACGCCACATCGTTCACCGTGGTCTCCGCCGCCGAGATCACCGCCACCGCCCCCGCCGGCAGCGGGACGGTGCAGGTGACCGTCACCACGCCGGGCGGCACCAGCAACGGCCTGCCCTACACGTACACCGCCCCTCCCGCGCCCACCCTGACCGTTCTCAGTCCCAGTCAGGGGGTCAGCTCGG
>NZ_JBFAJO010000151.1:0-318 GCF_040655255.1 Kitasatospora sp. NPDC050463 | reverse complement strand
ACGTCGGTCACCCTGCAGGGGAGCGGTTTCACCGGGGCCACCGCCGTGAAGTTCGGCACGGTCAACGCCACATCGTTCACCGTGGTCTCCGCCGCCCAGATCACCGCCACCGCCCCCGCCGGCAGCGGGACGGTGCAGGTCACCGTCACCACGCCGGCCGGCACCAGCAACGGCATCTCCTACACCTACCTGGGAGCTCCGACGCTGAGCGCGCTCGTCCCCAACCAGGGGCCGGTCTCCGGGGGGAACACCGTCACCCTCACCGGCACCAACCTCACCACCGCCACCGCCGTGACCTTCGGCACCAGCGCCGCGACG
>NZ_JBFAJO010000150.1:0-8633 GCF_040655255.1 Kitasatospora sp. NPDC050463 | reverse complement strand
TCGCCATCGCGCCCCACTACAGGACCGCCCCGACCAACCCTCCGACCAAGGTTCCCCGAGCCTGGAATCACTAAGTCACTGGTATTGGGGCTAGTACCGCCGTCCCGGGGGCGGGCCACCGGCCCACCCCCGGGACCCCTCGCCCCCGGCGCCCCTTGCCCCCCGGGGCCTTGCCCCGAACCGCCGAGGCGCCCGGATCACCGAGGCGCCCGGATTGCCCCGAAAGCTGAGTACGCGTACTCAGGCGTCACCGCGGCCGCGCGGCGCACCCTGGAGGGGTGCTCTGGTCAGACCCCCGCGACGAGCCATCCCCGGAGGCCCGGCGGATGCAGGAGAGGCTGCGCCGCGCCGGCCATGTGCTCGCGCTCTGCCTCCTGCTGATCGCCGTCCTGCTGATGGTCTGAACGCCCCTCCCGAACCGTGCGGACGGCCACCGGGCCACCCCCTACCCTGGTGGGCATGACCGACCGCCGCACCCTCGTCCTCGCCTCCGCCTCCCCCGCCCGCCTCGGGCTGCTGCGCCAGGCGGGTCTCGACCCGCGCGTGGTGGTCAGCGGCGTCGACGAGGACGCGATCACCGCCGCCACCCCCGCCGAGCTCGCCCTCGTGCTCGCCGAGGCCAAGGCCAAGGCGGTCGCCGCCGAGCTGACCGCCGGCGAGCTGGTGATCGGCTGCGACTCGGTGCTGGAGCTGGACGGGCAGGCGCTCGGCAAGCCCGCTGACGCCGCCGAGGCACTGGCCCGCTGGCAGGCGATGCGTGGCCGGTCCGGGGTGCTGCGCACCGGGCACTGCGTGATCGACACGGTCACCGGCGAGCAGTCCTCGGCCACCGCCTCCACCACCGTCCGCTTCGGCACCCCGGACGACGCCGAGGTCGCCGCCTACATCGCCTCCGGCGAGCCGCTGCACGTGGCCGGCGCGTTCACCCTGGACGGCCGCTCGGCGCCGTTCGTCGAGGGCATCGACGGCGACCCGGGCAACGTCATCGGCCTCTCCCTGCCGCTGCTGCGCCGGCTGCTCGCCGACCTCGGCGTCCGGATCACCGACCTCTGGGCCTGACCGGCCGGCGGGCGGGCGGCGGCGACGGCCGCCCGTCTCCCCCGGAGGAGATCGTTCGAGGCACGTCAGGCTGCGGTCGGACGCCGTCACCGGTCCGTCACCGGTCCGTACCCGTGGCCGTCGCGGACGCCCGCTAGGCTGACCGCCGCCGTTCGAACGGGGAGGGGACAGGCCGATGACCGACAGTCTGCTCAACGTGCTGCTGGGGCTGGTGGCGAGCGCGATCAGTGCCGCGCTCGGCTGGCTCGCGCAGAACCTGCGCCGCCGCAGGCGGCTGGAGCGGGTCCGCTCGTTCTTCGGCCTGCCGGCCGGCAGCGAGTGCCTGATCGTGGTGAACCGCAGCGTCGGGGTCGGCGCGCACGCCCGGACGGTCACCCGGCGCGACGCCTACGCGCTGATGGAGCTGGCCGCCCTGGTGAAGGAGTGCGGCGCGCAGACCGACCTGGTCGCGCACGACGCCGTCCACCGCGGTCTGGGCGCCAAGACCGAGTTCTGCTTCGGCGGCCCGAGCAGCAACGAGCGGATGGCCGCCCACCTGGCCTGGGGACTGCCCGGGGTGACGGTCACCAACGGGGCGGACGGGCCGAACAACGTCATCGTGGCGGGCGACCGGACGTTCACCGTCGACTGGGACAACGAGGTGTACGCGCTGCTGGCGCGGCTCTCCACTCCCGAGGGCGGGCGCCCGGTCTTCCTGATCTCCGGCCAGACCGGAATCGCCAACCACGCCGGTGTCCGCTACCTCGTCGCCAACCACCGCCGGCTCGCCCGCCGGTACGGTGAGGACGGCACATTCGCCCTGGTGCTCAAGGTCGTCAACCCGAAGGCCTACGGCCCCGATGTGGTGGAACTGGCCGCCGACGTCACCGCGCGTGCCCGCGAGCGGACCGCCGTCACGGCCCCTGCCGGGTGAGTGTGGCCAAGGCCACCGTGCCACCGCGCCGACCCGCCGCCGTCCGCACGGGACGGCGCCCGGCGACGGCACCGGCGGCCACCTGGGCAGACCCCGATCCGGTCGCGGGTCGGGCCCCGAAACGCATCACCCTCCGTGTGGGATAGTTCACAACCTGGGGCTACTCGCCGGTACCACCCAGAAATCCATAAACTCGACCAGGTTCAAGAAGGGAGCCACAGTGCGCAAGGTGCTCATCGCCAACCGCGGAGAAATCGCCGTCCGCGTCGCCCGGGCCTGCTCGGACGCCGGTATCGCCAGCGTCGCCGTCTACGCCGAGCCGGACCGGGATGCGCTGCACGTCCGCGCGGCCGACGAGGCTTACGCGCTGGGCGGCGACACCCCCGGTACCAGTTACCTCGACATCGCGAAGGTCCTGAAGGCCGCCGCCGACTCCGGAGCGGACGCCGTCCACCCCGGCTACGGCTTCCTGTCGGAGAACGCGGACTTCGCCCAGGCCGTCCTCGACGCGGGGCTGACCTGGATCGGCCCGCCGCCGCAGGCCATCCGCGACCTCGGTGACAAGGTCACCGCCCGGCACGTGGCGCAGCGCGCCGGTGCGCCGCTGGTCGCCGGTACGCCGGACCCGGTCTCGGGCGCCGACGAGGTCGTCGTCTTCGCCCAGGAGCACGGCCTCCCGGTCGCCATCAAGGCGGCGTTCGGCGGTGGCGGCCGCGGCCTGAAGGTCGCCCGCACGCTGGAGGAGATCCCGGAGCTGTACGAGTCCGCGGTGCGCGAGGCGGTCGCCGCCTTCGGTCGCGGCGAGTGCTTCGTCGAGCAGTACCTGGACAAGCCCCGGCACGTCGAGACCCAGTGTCTGGCCGACCAGCACGGCAACGTGGTGGTCGTCTCCACCCGTGACTGCTCGCTGCAGCGCCGGCACCAGAAGCTGGTCGAGGAGGCGCCCGCGCCGTTCCTCACCCCCGAGCAGAACGCGGAGCTCTACCGGGCCTCCAAGGCCATCCTGAAGGAGGCCGGCTACGTCGGTGCCGGGACCTGCGAGTTCCTGGTCTCCCAGGACGGGCTGATCTCCTTCCTGGAGGTCAACACCCGCCTCCAGGTGGAGCACCCGGTCTCCGAGGAGGTCACCGGGATCGACCTGGTCCGCGAGATGTTCCGGATCGCCGACGGCGAGGAGCTCGGGTACGACGACCCGGAGGTTCGGGGTCACTCGATCGAGTTCCGCATCAACGGCGAGGACCCGGGCCGCGGCTTCCTGCCCGCGCCCGGCACGGTGACGCTGTTCGCGCCGCCGTCCGGCCCGGGTGTCCGGCTGGACGCGGGTGTGGAGAGCGGCTCGGTCATCGGCCCCGCCTGGGACTCGCTGCTCGCGAAGCTGATCGTCACCGGCGCCACCCGCAAGCAGGCGCTGCAGCGCGCCGCCCGCGCGCTGTCCGAGTTCAAGGTCGAGGGCATGGCCACGGCCATCCCGTTCCACCAGGCGGTCGTGACCGACCCAGCGTTCGCGCCCGAGGTGCACGGCGGCGACGGGCCGTTCACGGTCTTCACCCGCTGGATCGAGACCGAGTTCGACAACACCATCCCCGCGTTCGCCGGTGCGCCCGGTGAGGGCGAGGAGGCCGAGGGCCGGGAGACCGTGGTGGTCGAGGTCGGCGGCAAGCGGATCGAGGTCTCGCTGCCGTCCTCGCTGGGCGTCGCGTCGGCCCCGGCGGCCGGTGCCGGCGGTGCGGCCAAGGCCAAGCGCCGGGTCGGCGCCAAGAAGGCCGGTTCGGCGGTCAGCGGTGACACGCTGGCCTCGCCGATGCAGGGCACCATCGTCAAGGTCGCCGTCGAGGAGGGCCAGGTCGTCGCCGAGGGCGAGCTGATCGTCGTCCTGGAGGCGATGAAGATGGAGCAGCCGCTGAACGCGCACAAGGCGGGCACCGTGGTCGGCCTCAAGGCCGAGGTCGGCGGGAGCGTCAGCAGCGGCGCCGCGCTCTGCGAGATCAAGGACTGACGGCTCCGGCCGCCGGACCGGTCCGTACGCCCCTCGGGGTGTGCGGACCGGTTCCGTTTCCGGCCCTGGCGGCACCGGCCGACGGCACCGGTCCACGGCGGCACCGAGCTGTGCGGGTGCCGGTCGGCGGCGGCACCCATCGGTGCGGGTGCCGGTCCACGGCGGCACCGAGGTGTGCGGGTGCCGGTCAGCGGCCGCGCGGGACGGCCCCCAGCTCGGCGAGCCGGGCCGGCAGCGGGCCGCCCGGCCCGCCGGGGCCGCCGTGCGCGCCGGGGCGGCGCTGGCCGGGCAGCGGGGCACCGCCGGGCGGCGGGGCGACCCGCCGGGCCAGCGGGCCGGGCTGGGTCTGGTGCACGGGCCCGCTGCCGGTGCCGTGCACGGGGGCGTCCGCGGTCGCCGCGGCGCCGAGCGGCGCCAGGTCGATCTGCACGCCGCAGTCGGCGAGCGCGTCCAGCTCACGGGCGGTGGCGTCGTCGGCGGTGGCGGCGTGCTCGTCGGTGACCAGCCGGGTGATGGTCTCGGTCGGGACGGTCTGGAACATGGTGTCCGCGCCGAGCTTGGTGTGGTCGGCGAGGACGATGACCTCGGCAGCCGACTGCACCAGAGCCCGGTCCACGCTCGCGGAGAGCATGTTCGTGGTCGACAGCCCGCGCTCGGCGGTCAGCCCACTGCCGGAGATGAACGCCTTGGAGACCCGCAGCCCGTGCAGCGACTGCTCGGCGCCGCTGCCCACCAAGGCGTAGTTGGAGCCCCGCAGGGTGCCGCCGGTCATCACCACCTCCACCCGGTTGGCATGGGCCAGCGCCTGGGCCACCAGCAGGGAGTTGGTGACCACCGTCAGCCCCGGCACCCGGGCCAGCCGGCGGGCCAGCTCCTGGGTGGTGGTACCGGCGCCGACCACCACGGCGTCGCCCTCCTCCACCAGGCCCGCGGCGAGATCGGCGATGGCGCTCTTCTCGGCCGCGGAGAGGTGGGTCTTCTGCGGATAGCCGGGTTCGCGGCTGAAGCCGCCGGGGAGCACCGCGCCGCCGTGCCGGCGGTCGAGGAGCCCTTCTGCCTCCAGGGCCCGTACGTCACGACGTACGGTCACTTCGGAGGTCTGGACGACGCGGGCCAGTTCGCGGAGCGACACAGCTCCGTTGGCGCGCACCATTTCGAGGATCAACTGGCGACGTTCTGCTGCAAACACAGAACCGACGGTAACGTGTGTGACCGTCTGCTTTCAGGCGTTTGCAGCTAGTAGCGGGAATTGCTCACGCACGAGCGGCGCGTGACCGTACAATACGCGCCGTCAGCACCCCGGGACTGCGCCCGCCGTCCGGGTGACGCCCCTCGCTGCGCGAAGGGCGGCCGCCGAACGGCAGCCGCCCTCAACTGTGCGCCGGTGGCTCAGGATTCGCCGTCGGCGCGCTTGCGGATGTGCAGCTGGCGGGCGGCCTCGGCGGTCGAGCCGGAGACGGACGGGTAGACGGTGAAGGCACTGGCCACCTGTTCGACCGTCAGATTGGCGTCCACCGCGAGCGCGATCGGGTGGATCAGCTCGCTGGCCCGCGGGGCGACCACCACGCCGCCGACCACGATGCCGGTGCCCGGGCGGCAGAACAGCTTCACGAAGCCGTCCCGGATGCCCTGCATCTTGGCCCGCGGGTTGCCGCGCAGCGGCAGCTTGACCTCGACCGCGTCCATCTTGCCGCAACTCACGTCGGCGGCGGTGTAGCCGACGGTGGCGATCTCCGGGTCGGTGAAGACGTTGGAGGCCACGGTCTTCAGGTTCAGCGGCTGCACCGCGTCGCCGAGCGCGTGGTACATCGCGATCCGGCCCTGCATGGCCGCCACCGAGGCGAGCATGAAGACACCGGTGCAGTCGCCGGCCGCGTACACGCCGGGGGCGCTGGTGCGGGAGACCCGGTCGACCTTGATCTGACCCCAGTCGTTGAGCTTCACCCCCGCCTCCTCCAGGCCCAGCTCGGCGGTGTTGGGGATCGAGCCGACCGCCATCAGGCAGTGCGTGCCCTTGATCACCGTGCCGTCGGAGAGCGTCACCTCGACGTGGTCGCCCACCCTCTTGGCGCCCTCGGCCCGGCTGCGGCTCATCACGTTCATGCCGCGGCGGCGGAAGACCTCCTCCAGCACCTCGGCGGCGTCCGGGTCCTCACCCGGCAGCACCCGGTCGCGGCTCGACACCAGGGTGACCTTGGAGCCGAGCGCCTGGTACGCACCGGCGAACTCGGCGCCGGTGACGCCGGAGCCGACCACGATCAGCTCGCGCGGCAGCTCCTCCAGGTCGTACACCTGGGTCCAGGTCAGGATCCGCTCGCCGTCCGGCTGGGCGTCCGGCAGTTCGCGCGGGTGCGCGCCGGTGGCGATCAGCACCGCGTCCGCGCGCAGCGACTGGACGCTGCCGTCGGGGGCGTCCACCAGCACCTCGCGGGAGCCGTCCACGGCCTGGCCGCCGCCGCCGAGCCGGCCCCGGCCGCGCAGTACGGTGACGCCGGCCCGGGTCACCGACTGGGTGATGTCGTGGGACTGCGCGATGGCGAGGCGCTTGACGCGTCGGTTGACCTTGCCGAGGTCCACGCCGACCACCCGGGCCTGCCGCTCCAGCGGCGGGGTGTCGTCGGCGACGATGATGCCCAGCTCCTCGTAGGAGCTGTCGAAGGTCGTCATCACCTCCGCGGTCGCGATCAGCGTCTTCGACGGAACGCAGTCCGTGAGCACCGCCGATCCGCCCAGACCGTCGCGGTCGACGACGGTCACCTCCGCGCCGAGCTGGGAGGCGACGAGCGCCGCCTCGTAGCCGCCGGGTCCGCCACCGATGATCACGATCCGAGTCACGCCCCCATTGTCCCGTACGCCGAGCGCGCCGCCACGCCGGGGTCGGGCTCCTGTCCGATCGCACGACCGCCCCGGACCGGCCGGAGGCCGGCCGCGGCACCCCGGTGCAGGCGCCCCCGCCCCGCCACTTCCTCCGTCCCCCGGCCGACGGACGGTCTAGGCTGCACCCCATGTCCCTCTACGCCGCGTATGCCACGAACCTCGATGCACGGCAGATGACCCGCCGCGCTCCGCACTCCCCCTTGCGCGGTACCGGGTGGCTGGACGGCTGGCGGCTCACCTTCGGCGGCGAACAGCTCGGCTGGGAGGGCTCGCTGGCCACCGTCGTCGAGGACGAGAAGGAGCAGGTCTTCGTCTCGCTGTACGACGTCGCGCCGATGGACGAGGAGGGCCTGGACCGCTGGGAGGGCGTCCAGCTCGGCATCTACCGCAAGATCAAGCTGCGCGCGCACACCCTGGACGGCGACATCCCGGTCTGGACGTACGTGCTCAACGACTACGAGGGCGGTCTGCCCGCGGCCCGCTACCTGGGCCTGGTCGCCGACGCCGCGGAGAGCGCCGGCGCTCCGCACGACTACGTCCTGGACCTGCGCCGCCGCCCCTGCTGACCGGTCGCACGGCGTGGCCGCGGTACGCCGGGGGCCGCACCGGTGCCGGTCCGCTCGGACGACGACCCGCCCGTACCCCGGCGCGTCGCGCGACGCGGCTGTGCGTTGCTCCCGTCCGGGGACCGGAACCAGGCCCGCGAGCTGTACTTTCACGCCATCCGGGTAACGATCCGGCACGTCGCGCCAGGAATTTCTACGCGCGTAGCCGATTCCCGTCTATCCTCGGACGTGTGAACGCATCTCCTCAGTCGGTCGTCTCCGCCGACCCCTACGCCGCCGCCCAGGCCGCCGCCGAGCGCCTGCGCGAGCTGACCGGCGCCGAGCGCCACGACGTCGCCCTGGTGATGGGCTCCGGCTGGGTGCCGGCCGCCGACGCCCTCGGCGAGACCGTCGCGGAGTTCCCGGTCACCGACCTCCCGGGCTTCCCCGCCCCCGCCGTGGCCGGCCACGCCGGCACGATCCGCTCGGTGAAGATCGGCGACAAGCGCGCCCTGATCTTCCTGGGCCGCAACCACTACTACGAGGGACACGGCGTGGCCACCGTGGTCCACGGCGTGCGCACCGCGGCCGCCGCGGGCTGCGGCATCATCGTGCTGACCAACGGCTGCGGCGGTCTGCGCGAGGGCTGGGTCCCCGGCCAGCCGGTCCTGATCAGCGACCACATCAACCTGACCGCGGACTCCCCGATCGTCGGCGCCAACTTCGTCGACCTGACGGACCTCTACTCCAAGCGACTGCGCGACCTCTGCCGCGAGGTGGACTCCACCCTCGACGAGGCCGTCTACGTGCAGTTCCGCGGCCCGCACTACGAGACCCCGGCCGAGGTCAACATGGCCCGGGTGATCGGCGGCGAGCTGGTCGGCATGTCCACCACGCTGGAGGCCATCGCCGCCCGTGAGGCCGGCTCCGAGGTGCTCGGCATCTCGCTGGTCACCAACCTGGCCGCCGGCATCACCGGCGAGCCGCTCAACCACGCCGAGGTCCTGGAGGCCGGCAAGGCCTCCGCCGAGCGCATGGGCACCCTGCTGGCGAAGGTCCTGGAGCGGATCTGACCCGGCGTGGGTCCGACGGTTCCCGCGCACCGCGCGGCGGTGATTGTCAGACCCGGCCCGACGCACAATCGTGAGCGACGGGGTCCGCGGGCGCCGCGACGTCGGCGTACTGCGACGGGAGGTCCGGCAGGCCGTCGGGGCCGCCGGTGGTCGCCGCGCGGTAGGCCGCC
>NZ_JBFAJO010000149.1:0-8704 GCF_040655255.1 Kitasatospora sp. NPDC050463 | reverse complement strand
GGAAGAGCGGAACGTGGCACTCGCGAATCTGCTGTACTCGAGGAGCGAGGGCGGGGAGGCTGCGGCGCGCGGCGCGGTGTGGGTGAGGTCGGCGTCGTCCTGGAGCCGCGTCATCGGACGTTCACTGCCTCGCAGCCGGCTCGACGGAGGCCATCGATCCGACGGCGCCCGCCAGGGCGTTGGCGTAGGCGGGGTGAGAGGGTGCAGGGTGTCACCATGTCCGAACGCCGCGACCGCCGTCGTCTCCACGCCCGCGCCCGAGCTCTGGGGGTGCCCATTGAGCAGGCCGGCCGCCAGGCTCTCTTCCGCCGACCCGGACGGCTGGTCGTGGAACCCGTCTGGTCGCGTACCACCGTGCCGGCCCGGGACGAGGCTCCCGCCACTGTCCGGGCGATGCCTCCGGTGCCGGTGGCGTGCTGCACGGTCTCCCGAGACCGACAGCTCACGGATGGCGGGACCGTGGTCGTGCTGACCCGCCACACGGCCGACTGCCCGATCTGGTCCGCCCGCTGACACGATGGTTGTCGGCCCGATTCCGGGCGGACAACCATCGCGGCGTCTTACCGGGCACTCTAGTGAGACCCCTGTGCCTGCCGACAGAAGTGGCAGCGCTCCCGGTCCTGGGGATTTAAGTGGTGAGGGCGTTGTAGTTGCCCACTGGTCTACCCGAGCGGTGCGAGGGTCAGCAGGCCGCAGCCGTAAGCCTTGGCCTTGCCCAGTCCCCCGATCAGGACGCCGCGGAGGGCATCGGGGTCGGTGACTTCCAGGCGGCCGTCGAAGGTGACGGTGGTGAGGGTGACGCGCCCGGCGGCGCCGCGCTTGGTGAAGGCGGTGTTGCGCTGGCTGTGGACGGCGAGCTGGTGTTCGTCACCGTGTTCGGTGTGCCGACGGTCCAGCGGTTTGGTGGTGATGCGGAATCCGCCGGCTTCCTGCCGTTGGAGCAGCCATTGCATCTGGTGCCGGGGGGTGATGTGGGCGGTGCGTTTGGTCGGGGTTCCGTCCTTGACCCGGACGTGATGAACCGGGTTGGCGGCCAGGCGGAAGTTCCAGCAGGTGCCCTTGTCGAGGCGTTCGAGGAATGGGGCGTAGTTGTAGGTCTGCCAGCCTGCCGTCCCGGTCGCGGCTGCGGCCGGCCAGCCGGCCTGCTCCACGAGGTGTGTCAGGTCGGGGCGGGAGGGGCTGACGACGTAGAGCAGCACCTCGGCCGGGGCGTTGTGGTCGACCCGCCACAGGACGCGCGGGCCCGGCGCCGTGGGCAGGAGCTCGGGGAAGGAGGACATGACCGCGGCGTGCATGGTCTGGGGTGAGGACAACAGCCTGCGGGCGTCCGGCCGCGCGGTGTTGAGGCGGAAGCGGGTGAGGTACATCAGACGCCTTCCAGGTGTTCGGTCGGGTCGTGCACGGGAACGGTCGCGCCTGGCATCGTGCGTGGCCGTGCCTGTGGGTTGGGCACAGTGACAATCACGGTGCGCACGGTGCGCAGCCCGTGCCGGCGGTGGCGCGGGTCGAAGCTCAGCGGCTGGTCGCGCAGGGTGTCGGCCTGGGCCGGGGCATCGGCGCTGCCGTCCGTCGCCGCTTCGATCAGAGCGGTCAGGTCGACCGCCGGGTGGTGGCGTCGCTGTTGCTGGTACCAGGAGGAGGCTTGCCAGGGGAGCTCGGCCAGTACGGTGTCGAGGCCGCTGGCGGGGTGGACGGCCAGTTCCAGCGGCCTCGACGGCGGGCAGGAACGGCGTCCCAGGTAGGGCAAGTAGGCCGGCGCGCGAAGGGCCGCGTGGACCTTGTCGATGAGCGGAGCCGGCCCTTCGACAGCCGCGACGAACACAGCGTCGGCGAGGTAGAAGCGCTCGGACAGCGGCATCGACTCACCGGTGTCGAAGTGCTGTGCGGTCTGGTAGTCGCGCAGGCGGGTGCCCGGCTGGTCGATGCGCACGCCAAAACGAAGGGCGGCGAGCTCGCCGAGCCCATCGTCGTCGGCACGATCCAAGCCGAGCGCGGAGGCGAGGAGCCCGATGACACCGCTCTTGGTCGGGGCGGACTCCGTCGTGCGCCGGGCGAAGCGCGAGGAGGCCCCCCACGACTGCAGGGGGCCGGCCAGCTGCAGGGCCAGCACGCTCATCCGCGCTGCTCCAGGCGTTCGGCCACGGCGGCACCGACGGTGGTGACCAGGCGGGCCAGGCTCGGCACCTCGTCGCCCACCGAAGACAGCTTGGCGGTGGCCTGCCCCACGCGCAGGACCCAGGTCTGGGCGGTGTCGTCGCCGTAGGCGCGTTCGATCTCCGGGGCGTAGTCGGCGAGGCGGGCGCACGCGGGTTCCAGGTGGCCGCCGGCACCGTCCGCGGTCACCGGCTTCTCGAACGCCGAGACGAAGCTCACCGGGCGTGTGGTGCGCAGGGTGACGATGACGGCGTCGGGCAGGGTGTGGTTGCCGAAGGTGTTGATCTTGCCGGTGGGCAGGGAGGAGACGAAGGCGTCCAGGAACGCCTCCACAGCGCGGCGCACCGGCGTGGCGGGCGCCTCCTGCGAGTCGAGGCCCTTACCGAGGTTGCGCTCCAGCAGATCGACGTCGACCGCGGCGTACCGGTACAGGGTGGCGGAGTTGAAGTCGACGGTGCCGATCATGCCGGCGCCCGGTTCGGCGTCGCCGCTGCGATCGTCGACGGCGGTGAAGTAGTCCGACTCGGTCTCGGCCCGATGCACGCTGATGGCATGAGCCACCTGAGCGGCGGCGTCGACGTTGATGTCTGTCGAGTCGGCGACCATACGGCCGAACAGGGCGATGTCGACCGAGTGCCGGCTGTCGGCGATCCTCTTGGCGCGGGCCTTGACGTCCTTGTCCTTCAGATGCGCCTTGATATCGGCGGCACCTTCCACCGCGAGCTCCGCCAGGCCGTCGAGCTGGCGGGAACTGAGGAACAGCAGGTACGACGACTCCGGCGCGGGATCGGGATCGCCGTTCTTCTTCGCCGCGTCGACCTTGCGCTTAGGCGGCTCGATCTTGGATCCGGTCGCCGCGTGCAGCACCTCCGCGGCCAGCGCGAGCGCCGCGGACCCGTCGACAGCCGGCGCCAGCACGGTGATCCGTTCGCCGAGGAGCTCAGCGACGCGCTTGGTGCGCACCCCGAGCTCACCCGGATCGAGGATCCCCTCGAAGTAGCGGCGCGTGGCCCGCTTCCACGACTGGCTGGACACCCGGGCACGGGTGGCGCCCCCGTACACCGACGTCTTGGGCGCGCCCGTGTCGTCACGGTTCAGGTTGCTCGGCGGGACGTTCTGCAGAGCGTGCACGTCGAGGATGATGCGGCTTGTCACTGACTGTCGTCCTTCTGGTCCGTGGCGGGGGCGTCGTCGCCGCCCGCCGGGTCTGACGAAACGGCGCGGTAGGCGTGGAAAGAGCGGCCCCAGGAAGCACGGACACGATCCCGGCCGCCGGGCCGCTGCCACTGGTAGAGCTGCTCGGCGAGCAGGGCGTAGTCCAGGGCGAGGTCCTCGCGGCGCAGTAGTAGCGTGATCTCGCGCAGCCGGGTGGCCAGGGCCTCGAGGCTCGGCGCGGACCCCGCTCGCACGAAGCGCTTGCGGGTCGGCTCGTCGATACCGGTGCCGGGCATGAGCCTGCGCACAGCGGCGCCAAGCTCGTCACCATCGGCCCGGTGCATCCGAGAGGACCGGGACTGCTGGTGCAGCGACCAGAGCGTCGCCGCCGTGAAGAGAGCGGTGTGCGCGGCCTCCTGACGCAGTGCCCGGTCCGCGTACAGAGCCTCGGTGTCCAGCAGGCCCCACAGGTCGGGGACGACGGCCACGTCCTTGCCCGCGCCGCGGCGCAGCCGGGCCAGGGCGGCGACGGCGTCCGGCCGGTCAGCGAGGTATCCGTTCTGCAGCCGGCCGATCTCGCGCCCGGCCAGGGCACCGACCGGGCCGAGGGCCTCACGCCGTCGGGCGGGAGCCGGTGAGGCGGTGGTCATACGGTTGTCCTTCGAGGGTCGGGATTGGTGACCGCGCCGGCCGGGCCGGCGCCTGTCGCGGTTTGGCCGGAGCCGACTGGCTGGGCCGGAATGCTGACGGTCTCGGCTTCGGGCCGGTCAAGCCCGGCGACGGCTACGGCTGGAGCCGCGAGCGCAAGGGCGCGCCGCAGCCGGCCGCGGAACCACAGATCGGCGGCGGCCGCGGTCAGCCACGTCTCGGTCTTCCCCTCCGTCACGACCCGGCCCTGCCAGGCGGCCTCTCCCGCCTGAGCGACCAGCTCATCGCCCAGCCGGCCGATCTCACGGCGCACCTGGCGCTGCCAGCCGCCCCGCAACGCGGCCGGATCATCACCCTCCCGGATACCGGCCAGCCACAGCCGGTACGGGCCGTCCAGGGCAGCGAAGCCGGCGTCCCGCGCGGTCAGCCTCGGGGTCTGGGACTCGCTGCCGGCGGCTCGCGCGATGTCGCCGGCCAGGTCGCCCAGCGCCCGCACGGCGAGGTCCGCGTCCGAGGCCGCGTCCACCGCGGCTCGGCCCAGTCGCTGGTCCACCTCGCTGAGCAGCACGAGCGCGAAAGCCACCGCGTCGCCGCTGATCTCATCGATGACGGACTGCTGCGTGCCGTACACCGCGCCGAATGTCCTCAGCCGCATCAGCCTGCCCTTCGGCAGGATCCGATCGGCCTCCAGGCGCGCCAGCCAGTGCACCAGCCCCGGGCGCAGCTCTGCCGCCGCATCCCCCGCCGCCGCCCCGGAGGTCGGCGCCGCGGCGGCGATCAGCGACCCCAGCCCCCGCCACGCCGCGCGCGCCGGATCCACCTCCCGTGGCATGTAGACCAGAGGCCGGCCCAGCTTCTTCTCCTGCGCCTGGCTGCGCCGCCAGCCCGTCATGGGCTCGACGGTGTGCATGTTCTGCGGTGCGAGGGGGTCGCCGTAGGTGAGGACGACGCCGTGCACGCCGTCGCTGTCGGCGTGCAGCCGGATGCGGCGCGACTGCCAGGTGTAGAGGTCGCGCGGCCCGGTGGGGCGGGAGGCGAGGTCGGCCGCGGCGCCGGGGCCAACTGGGTCGCGTCGCCAGGCGGGCAGGTCCCCGCGGACGGTGCTCCAGTGGTCGGCCGCGATGAGGTTCAGCAGCAGCGTCTCGCGCAGGTTCTCGCCCTCGGCGAGCACTCCGCCCAGGCCGCCCGCCCAGGCGGTGCCCTGCGGGTAGGCCTTCCCGGCCTTGGCCCGCGGATCGCCGACCACACCGGTCTTGATGCCCGAGGTGTCGTACGCCTGGGCGTGCACCACCCAGCGGGCCGCCTCCGCGAACGAGATCCTGGCGGCGCCCGGGAAGCGGGCCGTGAAGAACGGGTTCCCGTTCGGGACGTCCGCCACGATCCGGTTCAGTGGGAAGACCTCGTCCTTGCCCGTCCGCAGGCCCGCCGTCTGGAAGAACGGAGCGGTGGGGTGCAGCAGGTCGAACCTGCCGCGATGGCGCTCCAGGTAGGGCAGGACCGGGGCGAAGGGTGACGGGTCCTCCCACAGCTCGGCCCAGTCCTCGACGTCACCAGGTCCCGCCAGCGCGTCGTGGACGATGGCCAGGAGCAGCCGGGTCAGGGCGAAGTCCTGGGTGGGAAGGTCGCCTGCCAGCCGCCTGATCCGGCCGGCGTGTGTGAACACCTCGGACAGCGACAGTTCGCGCTCCGAGCCGTCCGTTAACTGCACTGGGATCCAAGCCTGCTGCGTCAGGTCGAACGCCGGTTCGTCGGCCGCGTCCTGCACCTGGTCATCCGGCACGTGATACCTCGAGTCCGTTCTCGCGGGTGTACTCGAGGCGGAACCCTGCCAGAAGGGTCGGACAATCGGGGGTGATCGGAAGGATCAACTGCCCTGCCAGCCAAGGGTTGTCCTTGACTTGCCAGCTTTCGAAATAGAACAGTTCAAGTTCGGCGATAACCCGATCAAATACGTGCGGCTGGGTGAACCGCGCCGGCAGGCGCAACGCGCAGGCCGCTGCCGCCTTCGCGGCCTTCGGCGAAGGCACCGCCCCCGTCGGCAGCGGCAGACCGCCGCGCCCCTCCCCCGCCCAGCTCACCGTCGCCAGCGACCCGTCCGCCAGCGCCTCGACCACGATCACCTCCAGGCTCTCCGCACTGTCGCGCACCTGCGCCCGCCCGGCCCGCGTGTCGTCCGCGTCCCCGGCCCCGCCCGCCAGCCAGCCCATCAGCGACCGCCCGGCCTTGCCCGCCTCCCGGATCCGGAACACGTCCGCCGTCCGTTCCTTCTCCGCCCGAACCCGCTCGTGAACCCGCCGCGCCTCCTCCAGCTCCTCCGCCCAGAGCGCCGGCCCCACCGGCCCCTCCCCGTACACCTCCTGCACCAGAGCGCTGATGTCCTGCGGCAGGACCAGCGGCCGCCCTTCGTCCAGATACGGAAGCAGCGCCGCGAGGGAGCGCAGCAACGCGTGACGCCCGTATACCGCCTGCGACCCGGCGACCGCGACAGGCACCGGCCCCGCCCAGTCCACCCCCGTCAGCAGACACCTCGCCTCCCGCAGCGGCGCGGGCCGCTCCGGCCGGACATGACGGTGCAGCCGCCCCACACGCTGCAGCAACAGGTCGACCGGCGCCAGGTCACTCACCAGGAGGTCGAAATCCACATCCAGCGACTGCTCCGCCACCTGACTGGCCACCACGATGTGCCGCCGCGGCCGCCGCGCACCGTCCGGCCCGAACGACTCCAGCAGCCGCCGGTCGTTCTCCGCCCGGTCCACATCGATGAACCGCGCGTGCGCGACCGACACCGCATCCGCCCCGAACCGCTCGCGCAGCGCCGTGGCCGCCTCCAGTACCCGGTCCACCGTGTTACGCACCACCAGCGCACAGCCCCCGCCGGCCAGCTCCACCTCCAGCCGCTCCCCCAACGCCTCCAGGTCGTCCTCGAGCCGCTCCACACGCACCTTGTGGCCGCGCCCCGACGCCTGCGGCGCAACGATCCGCGGCTCATGGCCCGCGCACACGGCGGTCAGCAGCGGATACTCCCGCGCCTCCTCCACCGCGGCGAAAGCTCCCTCGTCCTGCGGCGCGCCCGCATAGGCCTGCGCCAGCGTCCTGCGTCGCTTCGCGGGCAGGGTCGCGGAGAGCACCACCACCGGCACCCCGTACGCACCCAGCCAGCCCAGGACCCGGTCCAGATAGGCGTTCATGTAGGTGTCATACGCGTGCGCCTCGTCGATCACGACGACTTTCCCGGCCAGGGCCAGATGCCGCAGGACCAGATGCCGTCCTTTCAAGCCGGCGAACAGCAGCTGATCGATCGTCCCCACCACGAACGACGACAGCATTCCCTTCTTCCGGCCCGCGAGCCACTGGTGCGCGACCAGCTCGGCCGGCGCCGCACTCTCCTCGCCCGCCCCCGGCAGCCGGACCTCACCGTCCACATCCACCGCCGCGACCCTGCGCCACGACGCGGCCCTCAGCTCGGCGGCGTCCTTGTTCAACGCCGCCTTCGAATGGGCCAGCAGCACCGACAGGCGGTCCCCCTTCCGCACCGGCAGCCGGTCCAGCCAGTCCAGCAGCCGCGGGAACATCGCGTTGCTCGTCGCCATCGTCGGCAGCGCGAAGAACACCCCGCCCGCACCACTGCGGGCTGCCAGGACCTCCGCCACCGCCAGCGCCGCCTCGGTCTTCCCCTCACCCATCGGCGCCTCGACGATCAACAGACCCGGTTTCGCCATCGTGCGCGCCACCTCGACCGCCATCGCCTGCACCGGCCGCACCACCGCCCCCTTCGGCAGGTCGAACCGCGACGTGAACACCTCCTCGACCGTGCCCTCGGCCGACTCCGCCCTCCACGGCCCCGGCAGGTCCAGCCCCTCCCACGCCGCGGCCGCCCGACGCCCACCCTCCCGCCCGGGCTCTTGCGGAAAGTACGGGAACAGATCCGGATTACTCGCGATCCAGTCCGCCATGATCACCAGACCCGACAAGACGACCTGCACCGTCTGCGGCAGCTTCACCCCCCGCCACTCCCGAAGCCGCCCCTCCACCCCAAACTCGGCCGCACAAGCGTCGAGCAACTCCTCCTGCACGCCCCGCCACAGCGCTTCGCTCTCACCCGGAGTCCGCAACAACTCCGGACGCGCATCAAGATCCACAACCGCCGGATGATCCGGCGGCACCCCGTGATGCCCACCCACCACCACCGCGAACTGCGCCGTCACCCGCCCCGGCCAGCCGAACCGCTCCCCCAACCACTCCTGCAGCAACAGCTGACCCGCCAGCCCATGCGGCGCCACCCGACGATCCCGACCCATCCCGCCCCGGTACGCCATCTCCAACCCCGCCGACCGCATCCGATCCGCCAACCCGTCCACCTGACACGCGAACGCCGGCGTCGCCTTCCCGATGTCGTGCACCCCCGCCAGCCACACCGCCAACCGACGCCCGTCCACCTCACCCCCGGGAAGAACCTCCGCCACGAGCCCCCGCACCCGCGCCGGCAACCACCGTTCCCACAGCAACCCCGCCACCGCCGCACTATCCGCCATGTGACACCACAACGGCAGCCAGCCCTCACCGCTCGCATCGTGCTTCGCCCACACACTCCGCGCCCGCGCCGACAACCTCAAACGCAAACCACCACCATCGAAAGCCATTCGCACACCCCACCCTGAAGTTCCCCCGCTGAACTGGACAGCCTGATACTGGGACGGTTGAGTCCCGGAGGAAGCAGTCCAGATCGTGAGTGGCAAGAGCAACATGA
>NZ_JBFAJO010000148.1:0-8875 GCF_040655255.1 Kitasatospora sp. NPDC050463 | reverse complement strand
AGGCCCCACTTTCATGCCCTGCCGACTGAAGATCACCCGACCGAGTCGGCAGATTCGAACTCACAATCACCAAGGTCGATAGAGCAACGGCTAGTCATCGTTGCAGCACAGAAGGCACTTCGCTTTTCCGATCATGATCCGGACGCGCCCCCAGATGAAACGCGCAGGCACCTCCGCGTTTCGGTTGGGGCTGGCTGAGCTGTGCTGATCTTCTGGGCGGCGGGGCCGGGGCTGCCGTCGGGGGGTGGGCATGGTGAGGGCCCGGCGCGGGGGCCGGGTGCTCCTGTGGTCCTTGGGTCGGGGGCGGTCAGGGCTTCTTCGTCGGTCAGGTGGCGGGTCGGGGCAGTGCTGCCAGGCGGCTGAACGCGGCGGTCAGTTCGTGGCGCCAGGGCCAGGTGGCGGCGATCCGCAGGTGTAGGCGGCGGGCTCCGCGGGTGATCCGGGCGGCTGTGTGCAGGAGGCGGTAGCGGAGCTTCTTGGGTTCGGCGGTGGCCAGCTCGCCGTCCAGCAGCAGGGTCCTGGTCCAGGCGAGCAGGTCGATCGCGGTCAGGGACAGCTCCAGCCAGACCTGGTTGATGGCGAAGTGGCGGGAGGGGAAGCGGCCGAAGCCGGTGGTCTTCCCGCAGCGGATGTGGTCCTCGACGCGGGCGTGAGCGCGGTGGCGGACCTCCAGGTGTTGCAGGGATCCGCCGCCGGCCAGAGCTGTTCCGGGATGTGGACGATCACACCGATCGCGGTCACGTAATCCCCAGGTGCTGGCCTCGGCGTGCGGCTTGGTTGGCCACCACCGCGGGCGGCAGCTGGCCGCCGTCGGGGCGGCACCACCGCAATGGATGTGTGGGGCAGAAACCAGACTGAGCTGCTCTGACTTTCGTGGAGTCCCTGATGTCTGGGTTTGTTACGATCCAGGCGTAAGGAGAACCACGAGCAGTGCCAGCACCCCGCAAGTACCCCGATGAACTCCGTGAGCGCGCCGTCCGCGAGGTCCGCTCGACGGGCCGCCCCGTCGCTCACGTGGCCCGTGACCTGGGCATCCACAAGGAAGCCCTGCGGTCCTGGGTGCGTCAGGCCGAGGCCGACGCCGGAGAGCGCGACGATCGGCTCACGACCGCAGAGCAGGACGAGCTGAAGGAACTCCGCAAGGAAGTCGCCGAGTTGAGGCGGGCCAACGAGATCCTCAAGGCCGCCAGCGTGTTTTTTGCCCAGGATATCGACCGTCCCCGGACGAGGCCGAACAGGTGATCGACCACCTGCGTGACGGCTTCGGGGTCGATCCCGTCTGCCGGGTGCTGGAGCTGTCGCCGTCGACGTACTTCGCCCGCAAGCAGCGGCCGAAGTCGGCCCGCCGGCTCCGCGACGAAGAATTGATCCCGCTGGTCACAGCGGTGTGGGAGGACTCCGGCCGCACCTACGGGGCCCGCCGAATCACCCGCGCCCTGACTCGCGCCGGTCACCAGGTCGCGCGGTGCACCGTGGAGCGGTTGATGCGCGAGCTCGGCATCGAGGGCGTGATCCGCGGACAGCGCCGCCGCACGACCGTTGCGGAGCCGGCGGCGCCGCGTCCGCCGGACCTGGTCAACCGCCACTTCGCCGCCCGGCGCCCGAACCAGCTGTGGCTGGCCGACCTGACCTACGTCCGCACCTGGTCGGGCTGGGTCTACGTGGCGTTCGTCCTGGACGCGTACTCCCGCCGGATCGTGGGCTGGCAGGCCGCCACCCACATGCGGACCGACCTGCCGCTGGACGCGTTGGAGATGGCGCTGTGGCGGCAGAAGATCAAGAAGGATGCCGACCTCATTCATCACAGCGACCGGTTGAACTCGCCCAATACGTATCCATTCGCTACACGGAGCGACTGGTCGAGGTCGGCGCGTCGGCATCCGTCGGGTCCGTCGCGGACTCGTACGACAACGCGATGGCAGAGCCCTGAACGGCACGTTCAAGGCCGAACTGATCGAGCATCAGGGGCCGTGGCGGGACTTCGACGAGGTCGAGCGGGCCGTCTTCCAGTGGGTCGCGTGGTACAACGGTGAGCGCCTCCACTCCGCGCTCGACTACATGCCGCCCGACGAGTACGAGCAGGCGTACTGGACGAGACTGGAGCAACACCCGCAAGTCGCCTGATCACACGATCGCGGGCTCCACGAAAGTCGGGGCAGCTCAAACCGCTTAGTTAAGCTTGTCATTTATCCAGGCGGCGGGGCTTGGTGCCCTTCTTGTGATGGGCGGGTCTGGTGTACGCCTCGCCGGTGGCGAGGACCCTTCCCACGTCGTGACGGGTTTCCGAACGGTTATTCCTCGAACCGAGCGGGCGCCCGGGGCCGGGCCGGGAGGGTTTCGGTGCTCGCGCTGGCGTTGGGCTCTGCGCCTGGAGGTTCCTGAACCCCCGCCGCACCCGGGCTGGGGTCAGCTTGTTCGATTCGGCCCGCTTCTCCCACGGCCGACGGAGGTCGGCGGCCAATGGACGTGCGAGGCGGAGCTGCGTGTGGGCGACGATCACCAGCCACGTCCACCGGTCAGCCGCCTCCGGACTGCGAAGTCGCGGCTTCGTCCAGCCCAGCGTCTGCTTGAACAGGCGAAACGTGTGCTCGATGTCGAACCGCCGCAGGAACGACTGCCAGCAGCGATCGACATCGGCGGGGCTGGCTCCGGTGCCCGACCACCAGAGCCAGACCGGCTTGTTGACCCCGCCGCTGGGCAGCCTCTCGACGCTCAGCCGGATGACGGTGCCCTCGATGACCGGCAGTTCGTCGGCATGGTCGAGCCAGGCCCCACGTCGGGTGAGCCTCGGGTGGAGCCGGTCCCAGGCCCGTGCGGTGGCCGTGCCGTAGAGGCGGGTGTCGGTGACGGTCACGGCCTGCTCCTCGCCCCAGGTGTCGCTCTGGCCGAAGACGAACTCACCGCCGTGCTTGGGCGGCCGACCACCGCCCGGGTTAGCCAGCGCGAACTCCGCGCGGGTCGGCGCCGGTCGGCGCATCACCCGGTCCGAGCGGAGCCGTCCCAGGACCTGCACCGGCAGACCGGACAGCAGGTGGTGGATGCGGGGTGCATCGTACCCGGCGTCCAAGACGACCAGGATCTCCGGATCACCCTCGCGCCACTGACCCGAAGAGAGCAACCCCTCTACTACATACCAAAGTTGGTCGGCAGTGACGGCGGCGATGTCCGCGCCGGGCTCCAGCCGGACCGCGTCCAGGATCGCCGTCCAGGACGTGCGGCCGGTCTCCAGTGCGGCGACGATCGAGTAGGGCCAGCCGGGGATCATCCGGTGCTCGTCCTTGCCTCGTCCGTACGTGTGGCAGAACGAGCGGTCCGGCGCGGTCGCCGCGTCCGGCCGCAGCCACGGCGAGACGTCCACTGCCAGAACCAGGCGACCGTCCGCGGCCAGGGGAAGCGGCAGGCCCGCCAGCGTTTGCCGCAGGCGGCCGACGTCCAGGTGGCCCTTGTTGAGCGCGCCGTACATCGCGCCGTGCCCGCGTCGGTGTTCCGGCGAGAGCGACAGGTCCACCAGTGTCTTCACCGGGCCGTCCGTGCACAGCAGCGCGTCGGCCAGTTCGAACAGCGCGTCGCCGCGTCCGCCCAGGCAGTCGTAGAAGTCCGCCCGGAAGCGTGACAGTTCCGCGAACGCTTCCCGTCGGGCATCGTTCTTCGTCACACTCATTCATCACGGCCTTCACGTTGACCCCTGTACCTCGTCGCAGAGTTCAGGATCACGTGAAGGCCGCTCCGACGTCCGCCAAACCCCCGTACGAGTGACAGGGCGAGTCGACCCTCGGCAGACGGCTGCTTGTGCTGCAGCGAACGCCCCGGCTACCAGCAGGAGGGCCGGGCTCGGTGTCGGCACCTCACCATTTGTGGGCCTCGGGCCGGATCACGGGCAGCCCCCGTGGCTCCAGCACACCGCTGATCAGCTCGGCCAGGAACTGCACCAGCCCGCCGGTGTAATGCCACCAGTCACCATTTCGTGAGGCGACGGTGACGGTCCACTCCTGCGGGCCCGCCGTGCTGGTGCTCCACAGGAAGAAGTCGCCCTGGTTCGACCCGCCCCAGGGGAGCAAGCCGCCCGGAGCGGGGTACGGGTGCAACGGGATGACGGGGTCGTTGTCCTCGCACCACTCCATGACGGTCTCCAGATCCTCCTGGAGTCCCTGCGGCCAGTCCTGCTCGCGACCGACCGCAGGGTAGTAGACGGAGAGGAAGTCGCCGAGCACGAAGGTGGGGTAGAGCTCGCAGAGCCGCTTGTAGTCGGCAGGGAGTGAAGCTCCCAGTGCGCCTTCGAGTGCAGGCCAGTCGAAGGTCTGGGGCACCGCGAGGCGAAGTGAGCTGAAGCCGGGTACGGCATGCTCAAGTTCCGTGATCGCCTCGTCAGGGTCGATCAGACGGCGGCGCGGTGTCTGGATGCCAATGAGATCTTCCACCGGCTCAGGCTGTCATGGCGGCCAGCCGCCCGCCTGGCCGATCCCCGCCTCGCCGCCGGCAGGTCCTGTTCCACCGCGCCGCTCTGGCGGTCGCACGGTCGGCAAAAGCTCGACTCCCGCCAGCGCCAGACCGGTCGGGTGACGTGCGGCGGCGAGGCAAACGGTTAAACGGCAAGTTAAGGACCCGTTGTCGAACCGGTCTGGCGGCTCCAGGCGGTCGCCTATGCCTGGGGGAGAGGCAGCTCGGTCCAGATGCATTTGCCGTCGGACGTGTAGCGGGTGCCCCAGCGCTGGGAGAGCGCGGCCACCAGTTGCAGACCGCGTCCCCCTTCATCGGCGTCCGTGGCTCGGCGTATCCGGGGTGTGGCCGCGCTGCGGTCAGAGACCTCGCAGACCAGAGTCCGGCTACGTAGCAGACGCAGCCGCGCGGGACCTTTCGCATGCCTCACCACATTGCCGACCAGTTCGCTGGCCAGTAGCTCAGCAGCCATCACAAGGTCGTCAAGTGCCCAGACACCGAGTTGCTCGCGGACATGAGTCCGTGCCTCACCGGCGGCCACCGGTCCGTCGGACAGCTCCCAGCAGGCCACGGCGTCGGGAGGCAGCCGGTGGGTGTACGCCACGAGCAGGGCGGTGTCGTCCGCGGTCTCCCGCCCGGCGGGCAGGAGAGTGCCGGTGACAGCGTCGCACAGTTGTTCAAGCTCTGCCTGGCTGTCGCCCTGGGCGGTTGTGGTCCGTACGGGCTTGCCGGTGAGGACCCTGGCGAGTTCGGCCATGCCGCTGTCGATGTCCCGGGAGGCGGACTCCACGAGACCGTCGGTGTAGAGAACGAGGCGGCTACCCTCGGGCAGACAGATCCGCACGCTGGTGAACGGGGGTTCGGCCGCTCCCAGAGGCGGATCCGGCACCAGGTCGGAGAAACTGACCGAGCCGTCGGGCAGGATGACCGCCGGCGGCGGATGACCCGCCCGGGCGATGGAGCAGTCCCCGGTCACGGAGTCGTAGACGGCGTACAGACAGGTCGCGTAGAACTCGTCACCCAGGTCGGTGAACAGGTCATTGAGGTGCGCGAGGATCTCGCCCGGCGGAAGATCAAGGTCGGCGAGGGTGTGCACGGCGGTACGCAGCCGCCCCATGGTCGCGGCCTGGGCCAGTCCGTGACCCATGACATCGCCGATGACGAGAGCGACCCGGTCCGCGGACAGGGGAATGATGTCGTACCAGTCACCGCCGACCTCGGTGCTGCTGGCGGGCAGATAGCGGGCCGCCGTGGTCAGAGCGGGCGTCGAGGGCAGGGCGCGCGGGAGCAGGGCGTGCTGCAGGGTCTTGGCCCGGGCATGCTCGAGGTCGTACAACCGGGCCCGGGACAGGGCCTGGGCGAACATTCCGCTGAACACCGTGAGCAGCTCCCGCTCCTCGCGGGTGAAGCGGCGGGGCTCGTAGTAGGACAGCACACAGCAGCCGATCGGTTGCCCTGAGGCGATCACCGGCAGGAACGCCCATGCCTGCTTGCCGGAGGTGCCCAGCAGATGGGCCAGCCACGGATACCGCGCGGCCCACTCGGCCGGTGAGCCGATGAACCGCGGCTTGCGGGTACGGGTCACCTCCTCGACCGGCCCGCTGCCGCTGAGCGGCAGCCTTTCGAGGCTGCGGATGTGGTCCTCGGAGTATCCGACGGCTCCGACCACGTGCAGTCGGCCCTCTCCCACCACCTGCACCAGCAGCCCGGCCGAACCGAACCGCGGCATCACATGGCCGGCGAGGACATCGACGACGTCCTGCATCGTCACCGCCTCGGACAGGGCGACGGCCAACGCGCCGATCGGACCCGACTGCTCGGCCACGTCCGGCCACGTGGCACGAGCCCGCCGGTCGGCCTCACGGCGCGCGGCGCGCGTCCGGTCGTCGGTGACATCGGTGAGGTAGGCCGTCAGTCCTTCGGGATGCGGGGCCAGCCGCATGTGGTACCAGCGCCCGTCCGTCGGCCACCGGAAGTCGACAGCCACGGGTACGTTGTCTGCGGCGGCCTGACGGCATCGCTCCTCCAGCCCCGCTACCTGCCCTGCCGGGCCTTCCCACAGGCCCCGGCCCACGATGTCCCGGGCACGGCCGAGGAGGTGTTCGGCCGCGCCACTGAGGAAGGTGATCAGCCAGTTCCGGTCGACCCCGAGGAAGGCGTCGCCCATGTACCTCATCGCGTCGCCGACGGCCTGCGGGGCGATGCGGCTCTCGGTGGTGTCCCAGACCGTGCCGACCACGCGTTCCGGCTCGCCCCGGTCGCCGGGTACCGGGCGGCCCCGGCTCCGCATCCAGCGCGTGGTCCCGTCCGGCCGACGGATTCGGTAGTCCGCCTCGTAGATGTCACCGGTGCGCAGTGACTCCTCGACGGCGGCCATCACCTTGGGCAGGTCATCGGGGTACACCAAGTCGGCCCAGCTCCCGAGCCGGCGGACGCCTGCGCCGGACACGCCGAGCAGCCCGAGCCCGACGTCGTCCCAGGACATGTCTCCGGTGGAAATGTTCCACTGCCACGAGCCGACCTGTACAGCGTCCAGCGCCATCCGCAGGTCGGAGCCGACGGGCTGCGTGTGCAGCCCCCGCCGGTCGACCACCCATTCGGGGGACGAGACGTGTGTCACCACCCACCGGGCTGCCTGGTCGAGGAACGTCCGCTGCGCGGGTGTCGGCTCGCCCTGCGCCGTCAGGACGGACAGCGTCCCCAGCTGTGCATCCGATTCCGCCAGCGGGACTGCCGCCACCATGGCGACAACCGGCTCCCCGTCCAGCGGCCGGACGCCGCAGACGGCAGGCATGCACACGTACCCGTCGTCACGGAACGCGATGGCGAGAGCACTGTGAATGTCGTCCTCGGCGATCTCCGCCCACTCCTGGAGGGCTGGCCGGGGCAGTCCGCTGACGGCCACCAAGCGCAGGCGCCGACCGCCTCCCTGCCCGCCGGACCAATGGACCATCCCCGCGAACCCGCCGAGTTCGGCCATCGCCTGGTCTGCAACGCAGCACAGCATCTCGTGGGCCGTGAGCCCGGCACACAGGGCACGGAGCATATGAAGACGTCTGCTCTGCCTAAGTCCCGCGGTTTCCAGGCCCGCTGTTGCACGATCTGTCATGCCACACCTCGCCGGCGCTCCCGATGCGCGGCTCACATATACCTACAAACGGACAAAACACCCGCATGGTCAATTTAGCACCGGCTTCCCCCGGGTCGACCGAACTCGGGCTGCCGACGCTCGGCAGCGGCACCTCCGCCGGCATTGTCACGTTGGCTGCCGGGGGTGGGACGATCTTGTGGTTGGTCGTAGATGTCGTCCGTGCCGCCGTCGTACAAGGGGCACCGGTACCCAGTGGAGGTCATCTCGCACTGTGTGTGGCTGTACTTCCGGTTCCCGCTCAGCTTCCGCGAGGCCGAGGAGCTGATGCTCGAGCGCGGTGTAGATCGTCTCCCACGAGAGCGTGCGGCGGCGGTGCCTGAAGTCGGGCAGGCCCAACGCGCTGCGGCGCCGGCGCCCGGGGCCGGCGACAAGTGGCACCTGGACGAGCTCTCCGTGAAGATCAACGGCGCGTGGAATTACCTGGTCGCGCGGTCGACGCCGACGGCAACGTGCTGGACATCCTCGGGCAGAACCGGCGGGCCACCACGGCGGCCAGGCGTTTCTTCGGGAAGCTGATGAAGACAACCCGATCCGTGCCGAGGGTGGTGGTCACGGACAAGCGCCGCTCCCACGGCGCCGCCCACCGCGAGGTCATGCCCTCCGTGGAGCACCGCGCCCACAAGGCCTGAACAACCGCGCCGAGAACTCCCATCAACCGAGGCAGCGCGAACGCGCCATGAGGGCTTCCGCACCGTCGGCGGAGCCCAACAATTCCTGGCCGCGTTCAGCGGCATCTCACCCCACTTCCGGCCACGACGCCACTGCTCACCGCCCCCGACCACCGCACCGACGTCTTGAAGTGAGCTGCATCACAACAGCTCCTTCGGAATGCAACACACACAGATCTCGACGTCACAAACATGGCGACGGAATTCGACCTGCCCAATGACCACACGGTCCAAGCGCACACGGCTTCTGCGGACACAAGGCACACCTTCGCCGTTCGAAGGCTGCTGCACTGGTATCGCACCGAGGACAACGTCCAGGCGAAGATCCCGTCGCTGTCGACCTATATGGGCTACCGCGAACCGGCCCGATGCTTGCGGCCCGGGCCGCAGGTCGCCGAGCGGGGAACTGTGTCGGGCTGCCTGTCGCTGCGCGCGAAGGCGGGGTCACGCGTCCTGTTCGGCTCCGGTCATCAGGGCGAGCAGGCTGTGGGGCGCATTGTCGTTGATCATGATCGTGTAGAAGTCGTCATCGTCCGCTTCCACGGCGGCGGCGCGGGCGAACATGGCTTGTTCGTGCGCGGCGAGGGCGGCCTCCGCATCGCCGGGGTGCGCGGCGAGG
>NZ_JBFAJO010000147.1:0-8939 GCF_040655255.1 Kitasatospora sp. NPDC050463 | reverse complement strand
AGCTACCTCGCCGGCCTCCACCTTCGCGCCTCAATGATCTGGGTCGACGATCTCCTGCCGACCACCAGCTGATCACAACATCACACAGGCCCTAGTGGGTACAGATCGCAGCGTAGGCACGTGGGGTTCGGTAGCCCAGCGATGAGTGCGGCCGGTCGTGGTTGTACTCCTCCTTCCAGTCGCCGATGGTGACCCTGGCGTGGGTCAGGGACCAGAACAGGTGGATGTTGAAGAGATCGCAGAGCTGCCCGCTTTTGATCCGCCGTTCGTGGTCCTCGTTTCACGGTTCAGGCACGGATTTCGTGAAGCCGATCAGTAGGTTGTCACGGTCTGTGTCGGCGGCTGGCCGCGACGATGAGGAGTCCTTTCCGGAGCAAGGGCGGCTTCGCTCGACCGAACATGCCGCGCTTGAGGGCCTTGAGGTCGTTGACGCGGCCCTCGACCGGGCCGGGTGACCAGTCGGTGCTCATACCGAAGACGACGGCGTCGAGGTCGGGGATCAGTCCGGCGGCGAAGCCGGCCAGGCCGCTCTGTTCATCCGCGCAAACGTCGGCGATCCAGTGCGGCGGCCGTTCTCCCTCTCGGTTGGTCATGATGGACGCAAAAGTTCGGACGTGGCTGGCGGCCGCCGTGAGCTCGGGTGAGCATGCGAGCAGGGCCTTGAGCTGCTACTGGTCGTCCTCGCGCAGGTAATCGGGGTGGCCCATGATCCAGCGGGCGGCCTGACGGGGCGAGGGAGGCCAGGCCATCGGTGGTGTGTTCCCCCCGGCCCGGCGCTCGGGACGCAGGGGACGGACGTAGTCCCGCAGGGTGCTGTCGCTGCAGCGGGCGCCACGTTCGCGCAGCTCACCGTGGAGTCGGGCCAGGTTCGTGCAGCCCTCGGCGATCCGCTGCTCGATGTAGGGCCGATGCGGGTCGAGCTTGCTGGTCCGGTTCTGCCACTGGCCGTGCAGCATCGCCTCGGGGCTGGCCGCGCGGGCGTACTTGCGGACCGTGTTGCGCCCCAGGCCGAGGCGTCGGGCGTCCTCGCGCAGGCTCAGGCCCTGCTCGACCTGGGCGCGGACCGCGGCGTGGGGGTCGCGGAGCCGGTCGAGGAACCTCCCCTGCGGGTAGGCTCGGGCGGCGCATCGCCGACCGTGGCACTCCCAACGGCTGCGGGCACTGGAACCGGCCGCTCGGGCTCGGGCTCCGGTCCGGGCGGTTGGGGTTCGACCAGGCCGCGCAGCAGGGCACGATGGCGCGAGACGAGGCGTTCGACGGCCTCGGCGAGGTTGTGCCAGACGTGCCATTTGTCCGCGCAGTGCTGGGCGTCCGGGGCGCCGCCTACGAACACCGTCGCGCGGTCTCTGCAGATGATCTCTACGCCGGGGTGCTCACGCAGCCAGCCGGCGACGCTGTCCGCGTCGCAGTCGGGCAGCAGATCCAGGGGCTGACGCGTCTCGCAGTCGACCAGGATGGTGCCGTACCGGCGGCCCTTCCTGGTCGCGAACTCATCGATGCCCACCACCCTCGGGGCCGCCCAGAGCGGGTCCGGCAGCGCCATGACCAGGCGCAGGACCGTCATCCGGCTGGCGACGATGCCGAGCGGCAGCCCCAGACGCGCCACCGCGCGGGCCGCCAGGACCACACCCAGCGCCGCGAGCATCCGCTGCAGGACGGGCGTACGCCGACCATAGCGGCAGGTCAGCCCCTCGACCTGCTCGGCGAACGTCACCCGCTGACACGCGCTGTTGCCGCAGAACAGCCGGCGCACCGACAGCTCGATCACGACGCCCTGCCCGCCGCACGGCGCGTCCGCCAGGTGCCGACCGTACCGGCTGTGCACCCGGCCGGACGCCACTCCGCAGTCGGGACAGGACACGAACCCGCCCTGCGGTGTGGACGCCTCGATCACCATTCGGCCGTCCCGTACCTCTATGCACTCGACCCGCACCCGCGCGAGATGCGGGAGCAGAAGGAAGATGTCATCACACTCGGTCAGCATCCGGCTGAAGATGACGGAGCGTCCCCCGGCGCACGGAAGCACGATCGACTTCACGAAACCCGTGCCTGAACCCGTTTCACCCGCTGCCGACAAGTTCGGGCCGCCTTCAGACACACTGGCCCCCGGACACCCCTCCGGAACGACGGGATGACAGCCTGGGGAATTGCGTGACCGTCCACAGCTTCCCGCCTCCTGGCCTGGCGACTCTGACCTCGACCGGGGAGATCATGGCGAGGACGTCCACTTCACGTCGGGCGCGGCTCTGGAGGGCTTCGCGGGTGATAGAGCCGGGGGCACCTACTTCTTCTGTGGCGATGGCGGGGAGGAACGTCCGGTCCTGTACGCGGATTCCGAAGGTGGCGCGGCGCTGGTCGCCATCGGCCTGCCGGAACTCCTGCGGCTCCTCCTTGTCGCGCCCTGGTGGCGCGACCTGCCGAGCGTTTACTGCCGAGGAGAGCGGTGAGCTGGCCGCCGAGTACATGGAGGACATGCCCGACCTGGCTGTTCGGCGGGGCCGAATGGCCGCTGCTCTCGGCCTTGACCTTCCCACTGAGACCAACGTCCTGGCCCGCCTGCGCGAGGTCGTGACTGTGACTTCCCCCATGGTGTGTGGCGGCCGTTACCCGTATTGGTGCGGGTCGGTCAATGGTCCGAGACACGTCGGCAAGTGCGGAGTTCCGCCTCGGCCGTGACCGCCAGGGCGACGACGGTCAGCAGGGACAGCACTGCCCACGCCGGGGTGAAGCTGCTGGTGAGGTCGACCAGCAGGCCGAGCACGGGCGGCACTGTGACGATGGCGATCTGGTTGATGGACATGGCCAGACCCAGGGCGAAGCCGGTCTTGCCCGGCGGGGCCGCTTCGGTGACGTAGGCGACCCACGGCCCATACCAGCCGAACCCGAAGAAGCCGAGCCAGACAAAGACGCCGGAAGCGACGACCGGTGCCCGCCCGGCCGGTGTCATCAGCACGACCAGCCCGGCGATCACAGCGACCATGCAGACCAGCACAACGGCATAGCGCCCGGAACTGCTCCGGTCGCTCCAGGCCGCCAGGCATATCCGGCCCGCAACGCCCGCGCCCTGGGATGCCACCAGGATCAGGGCTGTCTTTCCGGTGCCGACCGATGACGCCTGGTGAAGGTGGAGCACCGTCAGGATGCCCACGCCGCACTGCACCGAGATCAAGCTGGTCCCCGACAGCATGATCTTCACCATGGACGGTTCACTCAGCATTCGTAGCCGGGCGCGAAGCTGCGCCGCGAGCGCTTCTGACTGTTCCTTGCTCCGCGGGGCAGGCACGGCAGGCGGCTGGCGGTAGCAGCCCATGAAGAGGCCAGCTCCCAGCAGCGCGACGAAGCCGCCAGTCAGCAGCGTCGCCCGCCAACCGAACCCCTCAGCGACGAGCGGGAGTACGGCCGAGGCGAGCGCCGCACCCAGCGGCAGACCGGCCTGCCGGATACCCATCGCGAAGCCGCGCTGTGACGCGTCGAACCAGGATGCCACCGACTTACTCCCGCCCGGCTGGACGGTGCTGTACCCCGTACCGACCACCAGGAGTACGACCAACAGGGCCGTGTATCCCGACACCAGGCTCCCCGCACCCAGAGCCAGCGCGACCACGCCTGCCCCGATCCCGACCACCCAGCGCTCGCTGTAGCGGTCCAGCAACTCGCCGGCCACCAACAGCCCAACCAGCGGCACGAACTGGGCCGCCGAAACCAGCAGACCCAGCTGCGCCGTGCTCAGGTTCAGGGCGCTCTGCAGGTGGACGCCGAGCGCTCCGATGCCGCCCACGAAGAAGCCGGACGCAGCCTGGGTGAAGGTGGCAATGCCCAGCACGATCCAGCGATAGCGCCACGGGTCGCGGGCCTGGGATCCGGCGCGTCCGACGGTTTGTTGCGTCATGGCGACCACATTGTTGTAATAGCCTTATGCAGCTCAACCCTTACGGCGAAGATGCGGTGAACCTGGCCGCGGACCTGGCCAACCGCCGACCCGAGAGCGCGGATGAGCTGGCAGACCGCTGCCGCGCCGCCGGGCTCATGCTGGAGCGTCGGGTGACAGCGGACGATCTCGTCAGCTCCCAGGCCGCACTGGACGCCTGGGAGCGGATCGTCGACGCCGCCGGAGAGCAGGAGCGCGCCGATCTGCTGAACCGGATGCTGGCCGAGGCCGCCGCCTACCCGCGGCTGGCCTCCCATCCCGGTACCGGTTGGCACCTGCACTATCGGGACGCGGACCAGCCGCTCGGCTCCGTACTGCTCACGCTGTTCGCGGTCGGTACCGCACTGCATCTGGCGGGCCGGGGCATACACCGGCTGCGGCGCTGCGAGGTGATCGAGTGCGGCAAGGCTTTCGCCGACACCTCGCGCACCGCACGACAGCGCTACTGCTCGCAGCGCTGCGCCAATCGCGACGCCGTCCGCAGGCACCGGGCGCGAGCCGCGGTCGCCTGACCAGTCGCCGAGGTCGTTTCATAGGTGTCCCCGCTTCCGCCTCTGGCTAACCGGGCGGCCCCGAAGCTGCCGTCCAGGCGGAGGAATCCCGCGCCCTCGCCGCTCAGCTGCGGGCCGAGATCGAGGGCACCGCGTAGCCCGGTCAGTGCAGGGCGTCGTCGTCCTCGTCCAGCTCGGGCGCGTCCGGGTCGCGCAGTGGGCGCAGGCCCTGGGGCGGGGTGGAGGGGGTGAAGCTGTAGCGGCCCAGGACGTTGAGGTTCTCGAACTTCAGCGGGGACAGGCGGGCGACATCCTCATCGCTGCTCTCGTGGCCCTCGGCACACAGCTGGGCGACCGCGGCGTCGATGTACTTCGTCGTCCAGAGCAGGACAGCGTTCAGCACCAGTCCCAGCAAGCCGAGTTGGTCCTCCATGCCGTCTCGGTATGCCTGATGGATGGTGCCCCGCTTGCCGTGACAGGTCCCGGGCGAGGGTGTGGCGGGACTCCTGGACGCTGAGCTGCTTGCCTATCTGCCGTCGGTGGGTGTCATCGACCGGGTCGGCGACCTGGAGCAGGTGCAGGGTCTTGGCGATGCGCCCGTACTCGGCGAACGCCTGCCCCAGCGGCGTCGGTTCGTCCATGGTTGCCGAACATCCGCAGCAGGGTCATAGGCCCGCACCTGGTTGGTGACCAGCGAACCGCGCGGGTCAGTTGGTCGAGGTTGGCAGCAGCGAGGTTGCCGATGTCTCGCTTGACCAGCGACCAGATGCCCTCCTGTGGGTTGAGGTCCGTTGCGTAGGTGGGTAGTTGGAGCGCCGTCAGCCAGTCGTCGTTCTTGGCGAAGAACTCCCGCAGTGGGGGCACGAGGTGGATGCGGGCGTTGTCCCAGACGAGCACGATCGGTCCGCCGAGCTGGATGCGGGCACGGACGATCAGGTCCTGGAAGTCACGCCAGGCGAAGCCCTTCGGCTCGCCCTTGCGGCCTCGTGTACGGGATCCTCGGAGGCGTTCCGACTGTCCTGCGCTGAATCGCCCTGTGAGGAGCCTCTATGCCAGTGCCTCCGGTACAACCGCGCCACGCCCTCCTGCCCGACCGTGAGCGTTCCCGCGCGGTGCTCGTCGGATCCAACGCCGGCCTGCGCCTCCGGCCATCCCTCAGGCAGCCGGAGGAGTTGACCGCCCGCCTGGCACAGGCGCTCACCTCCCCCGGTCCCGGCGGAGCGTTCCACTGGAAGAACACCACACTGCTGCTCGGCCCGGAGCGCCCGGCCTCCGTGCTCGACGCCCTGCGGCACGCCGCCGAGGCCGCGTCGGACGTGCTGCTGTTCTGGTACGCCGGGCTCGGCTTCACTCACGATGGGGGGCTCGCCTTCGGCGTGACGGACACCGATCAGCAGCACCCGGCCGACACCAGCGTCGACCTCGATGCCGTCGCCGAGATCATGAGCAACAGTCAAGCGGCTCGTCCCGCCGTCATCCTCGACTGCGACTACGCAGCCATAGCCACGACCCGGTTCACCGGCACAGCCCCCGCTCCATCCCTGATGGCCGCCGAAACGTCGAGTTTCTGGCCGATGGCGGACCCCTTCACCGAGACCCTCGTAGACGGCCTGACCGGTGGCGTCCAAGAGGGCCCGGAGGCGCTGGACCTGGTGACACTCCACAACGCGATCGAGGCTGCCTATACCCGGACCCGCTACTACGTGGAGAACGAGTACATAGGAGGCCCCTCTCATGTGCTAATCCGGGGCGGCCGAGAACTCGCCCTGGGCATCAATCCTGCCTTCGGCCTCCCGAACTACTCCGGCGCGCTGCCTCCTCATCCGGATGTCGTCGATGCACAGGAGTCGTGGTGATACTGAACTTAACCGGGTGATGTCGGGGGCCGTTCGCCTGACAGGCGGTGGATGGCTTCGGTATGCCTGACCTGTGAGGTACGCGCAGGGCGGCGGCTTGACCGACGCCGGGAGGGCCGCGCGCGAGCGAATCCGGCTGCAGGCCGTCGTCCGCTTCCAGGGCGGGGAGAAGAACCAGGAGATCGCCGCCGCGCTGCGGGTCAGTGAGCGATCCGTTGAACGCTGGCGCCGGCAGTGGCGGGAGCGGGGACCGAACGGGGTGGCGCTTGGAGCCGTGACGAAGCCAGCCGACGCCACCCGTTCGGCCCTCTGACGGAGCGGACAACTTTGGGTAGGTATGGCCTGCTTGTGCCACTACGACCGAAGGAGTTGGGCACGCCATGGAGAAGGACCAGCTGGCTCACCTGGAGCAGCGGATTCATCACCTCATCACGGTGACCAAGTCCGTGACCAACGACCCTCACGAGGAGCTGCTCAAGATCATCCACCGGCCGGGCTGGACGACGCCGGCCGAGGTGGCCCTGGTGACAAACGCCGTCGACCATCTGATCAAGCAAACTGAAGCCCTGAACGAGGCCCGCATGGGGCTCATCGAGGGCGCCCGCTCCATCAGCTAACGGCGGATCCGCACCAGCTCAGACGCCCTATGCAAGCTGTTCGTCCCGGTACGCCCGCATCGGCTCGTACGGCACTTACTCGAAGATGTGGCCGGGGCACCAGCCGTCACTAGGTCCAGGACGTCCCGGTGCCTCGGTACTCCTCAACGGGGATCGGGTGAACGCCCGGACGCATGCGGTCGGTGTAGAGCATGTTGCCCGAGGTGGTCGATCTCGTGCGCGATCAGGCGGGCCAGGCCGAACTCGTACGTCATGGTGGTGACACTGCCGTCCAAGGCAGTGACGGTGACGTCCATCCGGAGCGGGCGGGGCACCATGCCGCGGACGTCGAAGAAGCTCAGGCAGCCCTCGTTCGGCTCGTCGGTCTCGTCGGAGACGGCAGTGACTTCGGGGTTGAGCAAGATGATGCGGGTCAGCACCAGCGGTGGGTGGCAGGAGAACGCCTGTCTGCGAGTCCTCGAAGGCCAGGTGCTCGGCCGTCCTCCTCGGATGCGCCCCACTGCGCGAAGTGGTCGACTCGAAACGACGGGACGTCTCGGAGTCATCACGGAGAGGAGCCACAGCAATGCCAAAGGTATCCAAACAGTCCGCGACGAAGGTCCAGGAATTCGGGCCGGTGACCGACCGCCGCGAGGAGATGAAGGGGTACACCGTCGAATTCGTGTCCTTCGCAGCCGACGCCGACCTTGACGGGCCGCTGCAGGCACTGCCTGGCGGGGCGTGCCAGTGTCCGCACTGGGGCTACGTCATCGCCGGACGTGTGCGCTTCACCTCCGGGGACCAGGAGGAGGTGTACGAGGCTGGTGACGCGTTCTACCAGCCGCCGGGCCACCGGCCGTACGTGGACGCCGGCACCGAGCTGCTGCAGTTCAGCCCGAGCGAGGAACTCGCCAGGACCGAGCGGGCAATCGAGGAGTGGATGAGCCGTCAGCAGGGCGGTACGCCGTAGGCCCGGCCACGGCCGCCCTGAACAGGCGGCTGCAGGCTGCTGGCCGTATCACCGGTATCCAGGTTCCATGGATCGCCGAAGCCGGAATACAGCACGGTTGGAATGGCGCTCCCCGCCAGTCGGAGCGTCGGCCTGGACGCCGCTGGAGCGACAGCGCTACGCCAACGACCTGGACGAGCCGCGCGACCTGATCGCAGTCACCGGCCGCTCCAACCGCCAGAAGGCCGACAAGGACGTCAGCGACTCGCTGCCGATGCCCAGCGACCATTGCACCTACATCACCGACTGAGCCGTGCCGAAGACGCGCTGGGTGCTGACCATCGACCAGCGGGAGCAGGACACCCTGCACCGGCTGGCGGCCGGCTGCGCCAACGAGCCCATCACGGTGGAGCTGGCGCGGTAAGACCGGTAGACCAGGCTCAACGCGGCGTCGACCGAAACCATCAGGTTCCATCCCGCCAACGGCGCACTGCAATGGCGGTTGGTCTCGACGCCCCTGAGGCTTGACGCCACGGGCGTGGCGGCCTGTCTGTGTCAAGAGTGACTGGGCAAGGGAGACGACAGTGCTGGCCGAACGGCTTCGTCAGGC
The DNA here is from genome assembly GCF_040655255.1 of Kitasatospora sp. NPDC050463. NCBI lineage: Bacteria > Bacillati > Actinomycetota > Actinomycetes > Kitasatosporales > Streptomycetaceae > Kitasatospora > Kitasatospora sp. NPDC050463. The sequence goes on along the minus strand of NZ_JBFAJO010000147.1, from coordinate 509 downwards.
GATCAATGCGCACGATCTGGACGCGTTCATGTCGTGCTTCGCCCCTGACTATCAGAGCATGCAACCTGCCCATCCGGCCCGGACATTCAGCGGCCGCGCGCAGGTGGGCAAGAACTGGTCGGCGTTCTTTCGCGAGGTGCCCGACATCCAGGCGGAACTGCTGGGAACGGCAGTGACCGAAGGCACTGAGTGGGCCGAGTGGCACTGGCATGGAACCCGGCTGGATGGCTCCATCCTCGACATGAGAGGAGTGACTGTCATGGGTGTTCACGCTGGATCTGCGGCATGGGGACGGCTCTACATGGAGGAGACAGAGCAGACCGACGAGGACATCGATGAGACGGTACGGCGGCTGGCGGGTGGGCCGGCCGACCAGAGACGAGCTTGACTACAGACAGGCGCCATAGACGTCTGAGAGGGCATTTGGTGAGAGTAGTTTGCCCTTTATGTTCTAGTAGGTTCCTCGCCAGGCTGGTGTGGTTTCATCCGTTATGCGCTTGGCAAGGTTG
>NZ_JBFAJO010000146.1:0-9146 GCF_040655255.1 Kitasatospora sp. NPDC050463 | reverse complement strand
GAGACCATGACGGCGAAGAGGGCGGGTTGGACGACGTCGACGCGGGTGAGGTCGTCGTTGCCGCGCAGGACGTCGGTGAGGGACCAGTCGACGTGGGGGGCGAGGGCGGCCTCGCACTGGGTGATCGACTCGGTGAACACGCTTGAGATGTCGAGGAGTTCGGCGCCCATGCCGATCCACTGGGAGCCCTGGCCGGGGAACACGAAGACGGTGCGTCCGGGGTTCGTGGTGCCGGCCGGGATTTCCTCGCCGGCGAGGGCGGTCAGCTGGGCGAGGAGTTCGGCGTGGGTGCGGCCGAGGGCGACGGCGCGGTGGTCGAGGGTGGCGCGTCCGGTGAGCAGGGTGTGTCCGACGGCGTGCAGGTCGGTGTCGGGGTGGGTGCGGAGGTGGTCGGCGAGCTGTGCGGCGTGGGCGCGCAGGGCCTGCGGTTCGCGGGCGGACAGCACCCACGGGACGACGGGGGAGGGCGAGTCGGCGACGGTGGTCTCGTCCTCGGCCGGCGGGGCCTCCTCCAGGATGACGTGCGCGTTCGTCCCGCTGATCCCGAAGGCCGACACACCCGCACGACGCGGACGCCCGTCCGCCTGTGCCCACTCGCGCTGCTCGGTGAGCAGCTCGACCGCGCCGGCGGCCCAGTCCACATGGGTGGTCGGTTCGGTGACGTGCAGGGTGCGCGGCAGCATGCCGTTCCGCATCGCCATCACCATCTTGATCACGCCGGCCACGCCCGCCGCGGCCTGCGTGTGGCCGAGGTTGGACTTCACCGAGCCGAGCCACAAGGGCTGTTCGGTGCCCCGCTGCTGCCCGTAGGTGGCGAGCAGGGCTTGCGCCTCGATCGGGTCGCCGAGGCGGGTGCCCGTCCCGTGCGCCTCCACCGCGTCGACGTCCGCCGCCGAGAGCCGGGCGTCGGCCAGCGCGGCGCGGATCACCCGCTGCTGGGAGGGGCCGTTCGGAGCGGCCAGCCCGTTGGAGGCACCGTCCTGGTTGACCGCGCTGCCGCGGACCACCGCGAGCACCCGGTGCCCGTTGCGCCGCGCGTCCGACAACCGCTCCAGCAGCACCACGCCGGCGCCCTCGGCCAGGCCGAAGCCGTCGGCGTCCTCGGAGAACGCCTTGCAGCGGCCGGTCCCGGACAGGGCGCCCATCCGGCTGAAGCCGATGAAGGAGTCCGGCGTCGGCATCACCACCGCGCCGCCGGCGACGGCCATCGTGCACTCGCCGTTGCGCAGCGACTGCGCCGCCAGGTGCAGGGCGACCAGCGACGACGAGCACGCCGTGTCGACGGTGATCGCCGGTCCCTCCAGCCCGAACGCGTAGGACAGCCGGCCCGAGATGACGCTGGTGACGCTGCCGGTGATGACGTAGTCCCCGATGGCGGCCGGGGCGTCGGCGGACCGCATGCCGTACCCGTGCTGCATGGCGCCGACGAAGGCGCCGGTCCGGCTGCCGCGCAGGGAGGTCAGATCGATGCCGGCCCGCTCGAAGGCCTCCCAGGAGGTCTCCAGCAGCAGCCGCTGCTGCGGGTCCATGGCGAGGGCCTCACGCGGGCTGATCCCGAAGAACCCGGCGTCGAACGCGTCCACGTCCCGGACGAAGCCGCCCTGCTCGCCGGAGACCGCGGACAGGTCCCAGCCGCGATCGGTGGGCAGGCCGGAGATCACGTCGCCGTCGGTGACGAGCAGCTGCCAGAGCTCCTCCGGGGTCGAGACCCCGCCCGGGAACCGGCAGGCCATCCCGACGATCGCGATCGCCTCCGCGTCCGCGTCGGCGGTCGGCCGGGGTGCCGCGGCCGGGGCGGCCGGCTCGGGCGCGCCCAGCTCCAGGATCTCGCGGCGCAGCTGGGCGACCAGCGCGGCCGGGGTCGGGTGGTCGAAGACCAGGGTGGCCGGCAGCCGGAGGCCGGTGGCCGCGCTCAGCCGGTTACGCAGCTCGACCGCCGTCAGCGACTCGAACCCCAGCTCCTTGAACGCCCGTTCGGGGCGGATGGCGTCCGGCGTGCTGCGCCCCAGCACCGCGACGGCGTGCTTGGTGACCAGGTCGGTGAGAGCGCGGTGCTGCTCGGCCTCCGACAGTCGGCCCAGCGAGAGGCGGAGTTCGGACTCGGCGGCCGTCGGCGTCGGCGCCACCTCGTTCGAGGCCGCCAACACCGCTCTGGCCTCAGGGAGTTCGCCGAGCAGTGGGCTGGGGCGCAGCGCGGTGAAGAGCGGGACGAAGCGCTCCCAGTCGATCTCGGCGACCGCGACGAAGGTGTCGTCGTGGTCCAGCGCCTGCTGGAGGGCGGCGAGAGCCAACTCGGCGCGCATCAGCGGAAGTCCCTGCTCGCGCACCCGCCGGCGGGTCCGCTCGACGTCCTGGTCGCCGAGGTTCTTCCAGGTGTTGACGGCGTCCTCCCAGACGCCCCAGGCGACCGAGAGCATCGGCAGACCGTCGGCGCGGCCCTGCTCGGCCAGGGCGTCCAGTGCCGCGTTGGCGGCGGCGTAGGCGGCGTGGTCCCCGCTGCCCCAGAAACCGGCGATGGAGGAGAACAGGACGAAGGCGTCCAGCGCCGCCGGGTCGAGCAGGTCGACCAGGTGCCGGGCGCCGTCCACCTTGGCGGCCAGCACCTGGTCGAGGCTCTCCACCGTGGTGTCGACCACGGACGTAAGCTCGATGAACGCGGCCGTGTGCAGAACGGCCCGCACGGTATGGCCGTCCGCCCGCAGCCGGTCGAGCAGGCCGGCCACCGCGTCGCGGTCGGCCACGTCGCACGCGGCCAGGGTGACGGCGACGCCCCGCGCGGTCAGCTCGGCCGCCAGGTCCGTCGCCCCCGGGGCGTCCGGGCCCGAACGGCTGGCCAGGACGAGGTGCTCGGCGCCGTTGTCGGCCAGCCAGCGGGCGAGTCGGGGGCCGAGGCTCCCGGTGCCGCCGGTGACCAGCACCGTGCCGCGCGGGCGCCAGCCGCGGATCTGCCGGGCCTCCCCGGCGGCGGCGTGCACCATCCGCCGGGCGAACAGCCCGGCCGCCCGCACCGCCACCTGGTCCTCCTCGGAGGAGCCGGCCACCACCCGCAGCAGCCGCCCGAGCGACCGCTCGTCCGGCTGTCCGGGCAGGTCGACCAGACCGCCCCAGAGGTGCGGCAGCTCCAGCGCGACGACCCGACCGAGCCCCCACAGCTGCGCCTGGACCTGATCGGCCGGTGCGTCGGAGGGTGCGGCGTGCACGGCGCCGCGCGTGGCGCACCACACCGGTACCCGGTTGCCGAGGCCGGCCAGTTCCTGGACCAGCGCCAGCGTCAGCGCGACGCCGGTGGTCGCCGTGCGCCGCCCGGGGTGCCGGCGGTCGTCCAGGGCGAGGAACGACAGCACACCGGCGAGCCCGCCCGGCTCGGCGCCGTCGATCACCTCGCGCAGCCGGGCGGCCAGGGCGTCGCGGTCGGCACCCGCCTCCAACAGCACGGGCCGTGCCCCGCGGGCGCCCAGTCCGCGGGTGGCCTCGGCCACCCAGGCGTCGTCGGCGTGGCCCGCGGGGGCGACCACCAGCCAGGTGCCGGAGAGAGCGGCCGGCGCGAGGTCCGCCACCGGCTTCCACGCGATCCGGTACCGCCAGTCGTCCACGGCCGAGCGGTCGCGGCTCTGCCGGTGCCAGGAGGAGAGCGCCGGCAGCAGGGTGCTCAGCGACCGTCGCTGCTCCTCGTCCTCGACCTGGAGAGTGGCGGCGACCGCGGCGATGTCCTGGTCCTCGACGGCCTCCCAGAACCCCGCGTCCAGCGCGGACGCGGCAGCCGGGTCCGGACCGGCCGGGGCGGCGTCCTGGATCCACAGGCGCTGGTGCCGGAAGGGGTAGGTGGGGAGGTCGGGGTGGTGGCCGGGGTGGACGAGTGGGGTCCAGTCGACCCGGGTGCCGCCGGCGTGGAGGTGGGCGGCGGAGGTGAGTAGGCGGGTCCAGTGGCCTTCGTCGCGGCGCAGGGTGCCGGTGATGACGGCGGGGGTGCCGTCCAGGGTGTCCTCGATGGCGGGGGTGAGGACGGGGTGGGGGCTGGTTTCGATGAAGGTGCGGTGGCCGCTCTCGGCGAGGGCGTGGACGGCCTGCTGGAAGAGGACCGGCTGGCGAAGGTTGGTGTACCAGTAGTCGGCGTCGAGGGTGGTGGTGTCGGTGAGTTGGGCGGTGACGGCCGACATGAAGGGGATGGTGGCGGCTGTGGGCTTGATGTCGGCGAGGTCGCTGAGGAGTTGCTCCCGCAGCGTTTCGACCTGGGGGGAGTGGGAGGCGTAGTCGACGGGGATGGTGCGGGCGCGTGCGCCGTCGGCTTGGGCCTGGTCGACGACGGCGTGGACGGCGGTGACGGTGCCGGCGATGACGGTGTGGGAGGGGCCGTTGCTCGCGGCGATGCTGACCTGGCCGGCGTGGGGGGCGATGAGGGTTTCGACCTGTGAGGCGGGCAGCGGGATGCTGGCCATGGTGCCGTGTCCACTGAGGGCGAGGATGGCTTTGCTGCGGAGGGCGACGATGCGGGCGGCGTCGTCGAGGGTGAGGGCGCCGGCGATGTGGGCGGCGGCTATTTCGCCCTGGGAGTGGCCGAGGACGGCGTCGGGGTGGACGCCGAGGGATTGCCAGAGGCGGGCGAGGGAGACCATGACGGCGAAGAGGGCGGGTTGGACGATGTCGACGCGGGTGAGGTCGTCGTTGCCGCGTAGGACGTCGGTGAGGGACCAGTCGACGTGCGGGGCGAGGGCGGCCTCGCACTGGGTGATCGACTCGGCGAACACGGTTGAGGTGTCGAGGAGTTCGGCGCCCATGCCGATCCATTGGGAGCCCTGGCCGGGGAAGACGAAGACGGTGCGTCCGGGGTCCTCGGTGGTGCCGGCCGGGGTTTCCTCGCCGGCGAGGGCGGTCAGCTGGGTGAGGAGTTCGGCGTGGGTGCGGCCGAGGGCGACGGTGCGGTGGTCGAGGGTGGCGCGTCCGGTGAGCAGGGTGTGTCCGACGGCGTGGAGGTCGGTGTCGGGGTGGTCGCGGAGGAAGTCGGCGAGCTGTGCGGCGTGGGCGCGTAGGGCCTGCGGTTCGCGGGCCCTGAGCACCCACGGGACGACGGGGGAGGGCGAGTCGGCGACGGTGGTCTCGTCCTCGGCCGGCGGGGCCTCCTCCAGGATGACGTGCGCGTTGGTGCCACTGATGCCGAAGGAGGAGACGGCGGCGCGTCGGGCACGTTCGCCGGCCGGCCATTCCCGTGCCTCGGTGAGCAGTTCGACCGCGCCGGCGGTCCAGTCGACGTGGGTGGTCGGTTCGTCGACGTGCAGGGTGGCCGGCAGCACGCCGTGCTGCATCGCCATCACCATCTTGATCACACCGCCGACCCCGGCGGCGGCCTGGGCGTGGCCGATGTTCGACTTCAACGACCCCAGCCAGAGCGGCTGTTCGGCCGGACGCTCCTGGCCGTAGGTGGCGAGCAGGGCCTGCGCCTCGATCGGGTCGCCCAGGCGGGTGCCCGTCCCGTGCGCCTCCACCGCGTCGACGTCCGCCGCCGAGAGCCGGGCGTTCTTCAACGCCTCCCGGATCGCCCGCTGTTGCGCAGGGCCGTTCGGCGCGGAGAAGCCGCTGCTGCTGCCGTCCTGGTTGACCGCCGAGCCGCGGACCACGGCCAGCACCCGGTGCCCCTGGCGCCGCGCCTCCGAGAGCCGCTCCACCAGCAGGACGCCGACGCCCTCCGCCCAGCCGGTCCCGTCCGCCGAGGCGGCGAACGCCCGGCAGCGCCCGTCGGGGGACAGTGCGCGCTGGCGGCTGAACTCGACGAATCCGCCCGGCCCGGTCATCACGGTGACGCCGCCGACGAGCGCCATCGTGCACTCGCCGTTGCGCAGCGCCTGCGCCGCCAGGTGCAGGGCGACCAGCGAGGACGAGCATGCCGTGTCCACCGTGACGGCCGGGCCCTCCAGGCCGAGGGCGTAGGCCACCCGGCCCGACACCACGCTGCCCAGGCTGCCCGTCATCAGGTAGCCCTCAAGGTCCTCGGGCGTCTCGCGCAGCCGCGCGGCGTAGTCCTGGTGCATCACGCCGGCGAACACGCCGGTCCTGCTGCCGCGCACCGAGGAGGGGGCGATGCCGGCCCGCTCGAAGGCCTCCCACGCGGTCTCCAGCAGCAGTCGCTGCTGCGGGTGCATGGCCAGCGCCTCGCGCCGGCTGATGCCGAAGAAGTCGGGGTCGAACAGCGCGGCGTCGTGCAGGAACCCGCCGGCCCGGGTGTAGGTCTTGCCGACCGCCTCCGGATCCGGGTCGTACAGCGAGGCCACGTCCCAGCCACGGTCCTCCGGGAAGCCGGAGATCGCGTCGCCGCCCGTCGCGACCAACTGCCAGAGGTCCTCGGGGGACTTGACGCCCCCGGGGTAGCGGCAGGCCATGCCGACGATGGCGATCGGCTCGGAGGCGGAGGCGGTCAGCTTGCGGTTCTGCTGCCGCAGGAGCTCGGCCTCCTTGAGGGAGGCCCGCAGCGCCTTGACGACTTCTTCACTGGATGCGGTCATCGCGAACTCCGAAACTCCGGGCCATTGGGAGGTGGTGAGGGGTGATCAGCTGTCACCGAGGGCAACCCGGACGAGGGCTTCCAGGTCCATCGTGTCGAGCGCGCTGCTGTGCTCCTCCTCGTCGACCCCGGCGGCGGACTGGTCCGCGGTGTCGGCGAGTCGGAGCAGTGTCCGGACGAGCCCGGCCTCCTGGAGGCGGACCATCGGGATCGCCGCCAGGGCCCGGCGGAACTCCACCTCGTCGACCTCGTCGGCCTCGGCGGGATCCGCGGCCCCGGCCGTCCGCTCCACCGGGAAGGCCTCGGCCTCCAGGTGTCGGGCGACGGCGGCCGGGGTCGGGTGGTCGAAGATGAGTGTCGCCGGCAGCCGGCCCCCGGTCTCCGCACCGAGCCGGTTGCGCAGTTCGACCGCGGTGAGCGAGTCGAGGCCGAGGTCGAGGAAACCGCGGTCCGCATCGACCCGGTCCGGTGAGGCATGGCCCAGGACGGCCGCCACGTGGGCGCGAACCAGGTCGAGCACGGCGCGGCCGCGTTCGGCCGGTGCCAGCTCGGCGAACCGCTGCCGGAACGGCGCCGCGCCGGGCGTGGCGGTCCGGCGGCGCCCGGTGGGGCGGATCAGGCCCCGGAGCAGCGGCGCGACGTCGGACTGCGCCCGCAGCGCGGCGGTGTCCAGGCGGGCGGGCACCAGCACCGCGCGGTCCGTCGCGACGGCGGCGTCGAAGAGCGCGAGACCCTGGGTGGACGGCATGGCGGCGAGGCCGGTGCGGCTCAGCCGCCGCAGGTCGGCCTCGGCGAGGTGCCGGGTCATCCCGCCGGCCTGCGCCCAGAGGCCCCAGGCCAGGGAGTGCGCGGGCAGTCCCTCCGCCCGGCGCCGCTGCGCGAGGGAGTCGAGGAAGGCGTTGGCCGCCGAGTAGCTCGCCTGGCCCGCCTGGCCCAGCACCCCGGCCGCCGAGGAGAACATCACGAAGGCCCGGAGGCCGCTCCCGCGCGTCAGCTCGTGGAGGTGCCACGCGGCGTCGGCCTTCGGCCGCATGACGGCCGCCACGCGGTCGGGGGTCAGCGCGGTGAGCACACCGTCGTCCAGCACGCCGGCCGTGTGCACCACGGCGATCAGTGGCTGTTCGGTGGGCACTTCCGCCAGGACGGCGGCGAGCGCCTCCCGGTCCGAGGCATCGCAGGCGGCGACCGTCACGCTGGCACCCGACGCGGTGAGGTCGGCGCGGAGTTCGGCCGCGCCGTCCGCGGCGAGCCCGTGCCGGCTGAGCAGCAGCAGGTGCCGCACGCCGTACCGGGTGACCAGGTGACGCGCGAGCAGGCCGCCGAGCAGGCCGGTGCCGCCGGTCACCAGCACCGTACCGGCGGGGCCGAACGGTCCGGTGGGCGCGGGCCCGGGCGCGGGTGCGGCCGGCATCAGCCGGGCGGCGGACACCCGCCCGGCACGGACCGCCAGTTGCGACTCCGGCGAGGCGAGCGCCCGGACCAGTGCCGGGTAGGAGTCGGGGTGGTCGTCGAGGTCCGCCAGCACCAGGCGGCCGGGGTTCTCGGACTGGGCGGACCGGACCAGGCCCCGGAGCGGCGCGTGGACGAGGTCCGTGACGTCCTCCGTGGCGTCCACGGCCACCGCACCGCGGGTGAGCAGCACCAGCCGGGAGCCGACCAGCCGCTCCTCGGCCAGCCAGGCCTGGACGAGGCCCAGCACACGGGCCGTTGCGGCGTGGACGGCCCCGGGTGTGACCGCGGGGCCGGGCAGGAAGGGCACCACGACCGCCCCCGGCACCGTGGTCCCGGCGCAGACCGCGGCGAGCAGCTCGGCCGGCTCGGCGGCCTCGACCGCCTCGGCGCCCAGGAGGAGCGGCGCCGCCTCCCCGGTGGCGTCCGCGGAGGTGGCCACGGGCACCCAGTCCACCTGGTACAGCGAGTCGCGGTGGCTCCGGGCGCCGGCGCTGAACTGCTCCGGTGTGACCGGCCGCAGGGTCAGCGAGCCGACCGAGACGACCGGGTTTCCGGCGTCGTCGGTCGCGGTGAGCGAGACGGTGTCCGGCCCGGTCCGGGTCAGCCGGACCCGCAACGCGGTGGCCGAGTCGGCGTGGAAGGCGACGTCAGACCAGGAGAACGGCAGGCGGACGCCATCCGCTCCCTGGAGCAGGCAGGCGTGCAGGGCGGCATCCAGCAGCGCCGGGTGCAGCCCGAAGCCGTCGTCGTGCCGCTCCGGCGGGAGCACGACCTCGGCGAGGATGTCGTCCCCCTGCCGCCCGAGGGCCCGCAGGCCCTGGAACGCCGGACCGTAGTCGAAGCCGACGTCGGCCAGCCGGCCGTAGAGCGCGTCGTCCGGGGCGAGCGCCGTCGTCCGGAGTTCCCACGCGTTCGCCGGCACCGCTGGACCCGTCACTGCCAGGACGCCGGTCGCGTGGCGGGTCCACGGGGCATCGGGGTCGTCGGGGGTGTCGGGGGCGGAGTGAATGGTGACGGGGCGGCGGCCGGTGTCGCCGTCCGCTGCGCCGACGCGGACCTGGAGGCGGACGGCGTGCTCCTCGGGGAAGGCCAACGGGGCTTCCAGCGTGAGTTCTTCGAGGTGCTCGCACCCGGTGTGGTCGCCGGCGTGGAGGGCGAGTTCGAGGAGGGCGGTGCCGGGGAGGAGTGGGGTGTTCCAGAC
>NZ_JBFAJO010000145.1:0-9248 GCF_040655255.1 Kitasatospora sp. NPDC050463 | reverse complement strand
TCCAGACCGTCGCACGCCAACACGATCCGGGCCCGCAGAGCCAGCGCCTGGGCGGACGAGGCTCTGCGGGCCCACCGCGTCAGCGCAGCCCGCTCTGTCAACGGCCATCTCGCTCGCCCCACTGGCGGCCTCGGGTTTGCCCCACCTGCGGTCTTCAGGACCGCCCCGGTGGCGGCCAGATAATCTCCCCGCCTGGTTCGGTATGGGTCAGCTGAAGGGCTTCACCCCCTTTCCGGTGGTGGCCTGGGTGAGCCGGTAGCTGTCACCCTGGGTGACCACGATGTGGGCGTGGTGCATGAGCCGGTCGACCGTGGCGGTGGCCAGGGTCTTCGGCATGATCTCGTCGAATCATCTGGGGCTGGCACTTGTTCCCTCACACGAGTTGCTGCTGCCACCAGGCCGTTTCCTGTTCCTGCGGTCCTCGTTGGTTCTCGCGGCAGAGGCCGGGTTTTCAAGGTGCTGCCTTGACCGTTCAGGTGCGAGGAAGGTGTGCCGGTGGCCGAGGTGAGGCTGCAGGTCATCGCGGGCGGGGGCGTCCCGCAGGGACCGCTGGTCACTGACCCGTGGCAGTTCCAGACGGCGTGCGTGGAGGCGTTCGTCGCCTCGTGGCGGGCCCGCGGGTTCAGTCCAGTGACGATCGACAACGACATCGGCCTGCTGGAGCGGACGCTCGCCGCGCTGGGGCGGCCGGCGTGGGATGTGACCCCGGAGGACATCGACCGCGTCGTCGGTGATCTCGCGGTGAAGGGCCGGGCAACGTCGACCCGCCGCGAGTATGTGCAGATCTTCAAGGGGTTCCACCGGTTCCTGCAGGCCCGGAAGGCGGTCGAGATCGAGGCCGCGTTCGGGGTCCGACTGGTCTGCCCCGTCGATGAGTTCAACGCCTCCCGGCATGTCGGTGACGACTCCCCGGCCCTGCTGCCACCGCCGACCCCGGAGCGGGTGAACGAGTTCTTCGACTTCATGAAGCAGCGGATCGCGACCGCCAGGAAGTACGGACCTGCGGCCCGGGACTACGCACTCTTCCGGACGCTGTATCACGCCGGACTCCGCTCGGAGGAGGCCTCCCTGCTGGAGAAGCCGGACCTGCACTTCACCCGCGGCCCGTTCGGCAAGCTCCACGTCCGCTTCGGCAAGGGCGCCCACACCTCCGGCCCGCGTCCGCGCTGGGTGCCAATGCTCGATGGCCTGGACCTGGTGCTGCGGTGGTTCCTGGAGGACGTGCGCGGGAAGTTCCCCGACTCGCCGGTGCTGTTCGCCGACGAGTCCGGTGGCCCGCTGCATCGCGGAACAATCCGCAACCGGCTCCGCTATCTCATGGACCTCGAGGGCAGGCCGCCGGCCGAGCGGTTCAGCCCGCATGCCCTGCGGCGGGCCTGCGCGACCCACAACTACGAACGCGGCGTCGACCTGGTGGCGATCCAGCAAATGCTCGGTCACTGGACGGTCAGCTCGACCATGCGCTATGTCCGGCCCTCCGCGACGTTCATCGAAGATGCCTATCAGCGGGCCGTCGCCGGCATCCTGGCCGAGCTGACCGGGAAGGACACCACGGCATGAAGATCCGATGGCGGCTGCGGATGGCCGCCGCCCAGCGCGAGGTCTGGACCGGGACCGAGCTGCGGCGGCTGCTGGCCGAGAAGGCCGGCTTGGAGTTGTCCTCCGCGTCAGTGTCCGCGCTGTTCACCAAGGAGCCCTCGCAGGTCAAGATGACCACGCTCGTCGCGTTGTGCACCGCACTGGAGTGCACCCCCAACGACCTGATCGACGTCGACACCACCCCCGTGGAGCGGCCCATCGCGCCGCCCCGGCCCGTCGCCGATCTGCCGAAGGCGGCCTCCGCCCGGGGCCGGTCGATGCCGCCCCTGTGACCAGCGGAGAGCTCGATGGGCAAGAAACAGCGCGACTGCGTCACCTGCGGTGCCCCGGTCGGCTTTCGTGACCGCCAGCACTGCTGCCGGTGCAGTCGGAGGATGAACGAGCAAGCAGCAAAGGCGAGTTGTCCCTCCTGCGGGAAAGATCGCGTGCTCCAGCAGGACACCGGCCGATGCATCATCTGCTCGCGCGCCTGCGAGCAGTGCGGCCATCCGGTCCGCGCGGCCGGCAACCGTCTGTGCCGGGACTGCCGCCGGAAAGCCGAGCGGCTGGGCGCCCAGCAGCCGTGCCCGCGCTGCGGCAAGCCGGGCTATCTGCGCGAGGCGACCGGCCGGTGCGGGCCCTGTTCTCACCCGGGATCACCCAAGAAGCCACCGATCGTCTGCCGCGAGTGCGGCGAGCTTCGGCGGCATGCCGGGCTGGGGCTGTGCTCGCCTTGCTGGCAGAAGCACCCAGGGCGCCCCTTCATCCGCGGCGAACACCTCCGCGACCGGCTTGCCGAACCGCCTTTGTGGCTGGGCGACTTCGTCGCCTATGTCGCCGCCCGCCACTGCGTCGCCCGGGCCTGCGGCTTCATCACCGACCTGGGCCGCCTCCTGGACGACGAGCAATCCAACTCGCCCCATGCCCTGCTGGAACGATCTCGCCGCCCGGGACGCTCCATGGGCTCCTTCGCTCGTGCACTGGAGGACTTCTTCACCCTCCACGGCCTGGCCCTGCCCACCGACCAGGCCGAACGGCTCGCCGCCGGGCGGCGCCAGCGTCGCATCGACGCGGTCCCCAAGCCACTGCGTCCCGCGGTCGCCAGCTTCGACGCCTCCCGGATGCGGGCCCAGGACCGGGCCCGCCGGGCCGGCACCCGGCCCCGCAGCAACCACACCCTGGAAACTGCCTTGGGCATCCTCCGTGACCTGGCCGTCTTCCTCGTGGACCATCGGGGCAAGAGCGACTGGGCACTGGTCGACGTGCATGACGTCGAGGCCTTCCTGGTCACCCTGCCCCGGGCTCGGAAGCGGCGGCTGACCGTGCTGCGGCAGTTCTTTCGCTTCGCCCGCTCCACGCACATCGTGCTGGTCGACCCGGCCCGGACGCTGACCGCGAAGGAGGCGAACGGCTTCCGTGGCAGGACTCTCACCCTCGACCAGCAGCGCGAGCTCTTTCGCCGCTGGAGCACCGATGAGCACGTCCACCCGCACGAGGCCATGCTGGGCATGTTTGCCCTGCTGCATGGCGCCTCCAGTTCGGAAGTCCGGATGTTGCAGATCACCCACGTCGACCCGGTGGCCCAGACGGTCCGGCTCGGCAAGCGACCCCACCCCGTCCCTCTGGACCCGGCCTCCTGGGCCGTGTTGCATCGCTGTCTCGCTCACCGTGCGGCATGGCCGACGGCCAACCCTCACGTGATGGTCACCAAAGGAACGAAGGCCGGGCGAAGTCCGGCCTCAACTGCCTATCTTTCACACGTCCTTGACGGCTGCGGATACCCGCCCCGGATGATTCGAAGCACCCGGCTTGTCGACCTGGTGAACACCATGGACCCCAAGCTCGTGGCCGCCGCTTTCGGGATGGACCCGCAAGCCACCCTGATCTACCTCGCCGACCACGTTGACGCGGGGCGCCTCCCCAATAGCTGAGTGACAGCCAGCAGGCACAATAGTTCGATGTCTTTCATTACCTGCGCGAGCTGCCAGCAACAACTCACCGGCGACCTCCGGGAAGTCCCGCTGCCGCCCGCTGCCGAGAAGACCGAGGGGCACCGAGTGGCCTCGCCTCGGGTGTCGCAGGGAACCTACGCCATCAGCCCTCAAACGCAGGTGATCATCCTGCATCCCGACGACCTGCCGGGCACCGCCCCGCATCCTGACCGCGGACGGCGCAATGGTTGCTGCGGACTCGACGGTCTGGACGGACCAAACCTTGTCTGCTGTGGCTGCGGAGCTGACGTGGCAGTCCAGCAGTCCGACTGCTGGACTGATCACCTCGTGGCAGCAGCGCCAGACGCCGTGGCTGTCAGCATCGAAAACCCGCGCTGAACCTGTTGCATCTCGGCACGACCTTGCACATCTTCGCCGGAACATGTGCGCTTTCGAGGGGTGCAGGTTGCTCGAAACCGCGATCGAGCGCCGTTCATATGCGGCGTCGACCAGCCGGTAGAAGCCCTCGGCGGCGTCCGGTGAGACCGGCAGCAGGCCGATGTCGTCCACCAGGATGAGGTCCGAGCGGACGATCCGCGCCAGTGCTCGGGCGATCGAGTCGTCCGCGCGGTGGCGGCGGACGAGCACGCCCAGGTCCTCGATGGTGAACCAGGCGACCGTCATGCCGGACTCGACCGCGGCCTGGCCGATCGCCTCGGTGAAGTGGCTCTTGCCCGTGCCCGACGGTCCGCAGACACACAGGTTCTCCCGACGCCCGATCCACTCAAGGGACTTGAGCGCGTCCTGGGTGGGCCGCGGGATCGCGGAGGCGGTCTCGTCCCAGTCACCGAAGGTCTTGCCGGTGGGGAAGCCGGCCCGCTTGCGGCGGGTGTGCAGGTTCGCCCGGTCGCGGCCGGCGGCCTCCTCGGCCAGAAGGACCCTCACCACCTCGGCCGGGTCCCACCGTTGGGCCTTCGCGGTGGGAATGATGTCGGTGAGCGAGCGGCGGATGTGCGGGAGCTTGAGCCGCTTGGTCAGTTCGATGGCCTCGGCCAGCGGATCGCCGTTGGTGCCGTGGACGGTGCGGAGCGGGGTGGCTATCAGGACGGGTCGCTTTCGTCGTGGTCGAGCAGGGTGTTGAGGCCGAAGGAGGACCAGGCGGAAGTGCCCGGCTGGAGCGAGTGCTCCTCGCCGCGGCGGGTGGGTTCGGCCTCGCCGTGGACGGCCTGGTAGTCGAGGATCGAGAGCAGGTCCTTGTCCGCGAAGCGGCCGGTGACCGCCGCGGTGCCAAGCGCCCGGTCGACCTCACCGGCCGAGAAGAGCTTGGCGAGGGCGACGGCCTGGGCCATCTTCGCCTTGATCCGTCGGGTGCCGCAGGCCGCTGCCTCCACCAGCCAACTCGCGGCGCCGGGGCCGAGCGCGAGGAAGGCGACTTCCTCGGCGCTGGTGGCCTTCGGCGTGCGGTCGGCTTCCTTGTCCTCGCGCGGCGGGTAGTGCGCGTCGTCCAGTACCGGCGAGCCCGGCTTGCCGGCCAGGTGGCGGGCGACCTCCCGGGCCGTTCCGGTCCCGTCGACCGCGGTGACGATCAGCTCCTCGCCGTGGAAGCGGGCCCAGACCCGGGTGTCGATCAGCTCGTGCGGGACCGAGTAGCGCACCGCCTCGACCGAGATGGTGGAGTCCCAGTTGACCCGGCGGGTCGTGCCGAACGCCGCGGTGAACGGCTGCCTGGGCAGCGGGTGCAGCCGCTGGCGCTCCTCCGCGAGCCGGTCGCCGGGCTTGCGCCGGGTCTCGCGGTGGGTGCGGGAGTTGACCTCGTCGCAGAACTCGCGGCAGGCGGCCTCCAGTTCACCGAAGGTGCGGTACTCCTCCCGCAGGTTCACGTCCTTGGGCACGAGATCGGCCTTCGCGATCTTCACCGTGGACTCCGAGCCGCCCTTGGTCTCCGGGTCGGCCGGGACGCACGTACGAATGGTCGTGCCGTAGTGCCGGGCGACCTCCACGATCTCCGGGTTGCGGACCGCGATCCCGGCGATGTGGTCGGTCGTCACGGTCTTCTCGTTGTCGGTGAGCACGTAGGCCGGCACCCCGCCGATCCGCCGCAGCGTGGTGTCCAGGCAGGCGGTGACCGTCGGCAGGGTCTTGTCCCAGATCGGGATCACCACCCGGAACCGGGACCAGGCCAGCCACGCGCAGAACAGCGTGGTCTTGCGGCCCTTGATCACCGGCCCGTCGCCGAAGTCGTACTGCAGCCAGAGCCCGGGTTCGGTCACCCACGTCCGGTAGACACGGCGCCGACCGGCCTTGAACTGGGCCTTCGCCTCGGCGACCGTGCGGCGGGTGGTGCGTTCCCCGCCTGCGAAGCCCATCGCGGTGATCCGCCGGTGCACCACGTCCGCGCGGATGCGGCCCTGCGAGCGGACCACCAGTTCCTCGATCTTCGGAAGGTAGTCATCGATCGCCCGGGTCCGGTGCCGGCGCTGGCCCGGCTCGTGGCCGGCCTCGCGCATCTTCACGTACCGGGCCACCGTGTGGTGGTCGCACCCGGCCAGCTCGGCCGCAGCGCGGTAACTACCTGTGAGGTCGTACGCCTCCAGGATCTCCATGATCTCCCTGCTGTTCTTCACCCGCTCCAGCGTCGCCGAGCGGGACGAATCGGGGCGAGCGGGGAGAAATATCTGGCCGTACGCGGGGAATCCCGAGGCCGCAGATTGCGCCGTATGTGGCCGCCAGAGTGGAGCTTAAGTTGGCCGCCGTCAACCTGGCCCCTTGGGTAGCGCTGGGAGCTACCGTATCGGCTGGTCCTTGGCCTGAAGCTCGGCACTGCGGGACCTGCGCCGTCGGAGTGTTCAGGATCCTGGCTGGAGTGCAGTAGCTACTCGTAACGACCGGCCGGTGCGAGACAGCCAGCGAGTGATCAAAGTAGCTCTGAAGGGACATTTGACGCATCCTTCGGGAAATATCGACCGCCAGAACGGTGCCCCAGAAGGCCGAACTCGAACATCCCGGTATGAGTGGACCTTCGGTCGGCTGATCGGCCCTCAGGGGGCCGCTTACGGCTTTTTTGCTTCGCGACGGCGCTTAAAAGTGGCCTTCGGGAGCAGGCAGGCGGCAGTGAGTTCGCCGTCGAGGACGCCCGGAGGATCCGTACTCAGGCACGGGCCGGGAAGATCACCGCTGCAGAGCGGGTCGAACGAGCCGAGGCCGCGAAGGAGGCGGCGGCCGACAAGGCCCAGGGGAGGTACACCTTCGGCGGCCCCGAGCCGGCAGCGCTCAGCCAGAGGTGCTCGTCGCAGGGAGCCAGCGCACCCTATGTAAACGCCGTTTATGCCTCTGGCCGGCGGGGCGTCTCTGTGGATCGGCAGGATCGCAGGCGGAGGTAAACGGCGTTTACGCTCCAGCTGTCCTGGACCACCGGGAGGCGGGCGCTGACCTGTCGTCGGCCGTCACGGTGCGGCTCGTTCGGACGGATCCGCGGGCAGCCTGCTGACGGCCTGCGGCAACCGCCGCGCCTCACGCTGCCCGGCCTGCTCCCGCGTCTACGCCGCCGACACCTTCCAACTGATCCGGGCGGGCCTGACCGGCGGCAAGAGCGTGCCGGAGACCGTCCGCACCCACCCCCGCGTGTTCGCCACGCTCACCGCGCCGTCCTTCGGGCCCGTCCACAACCGCCCCACCGACGCGGGCGGTGTCCTGCGGCCCTGCCGCTGCGGCAAGCGCCACGAACCCGCGGACGCGCTGCTCGGCACACCGCTGGACCCGAAGACCTACGACTACCCGGGAGCGGTGCTGTTCAACGCCCACGCCGGAGCCCTGTGGGCGCGCTTCACGATCTCCATGCGCCGCGAGATCGCCGCCTGGCTCGGCCTGACCCAGAAGGCGGCCCGCGCCGTGCTGCGCGTCTCCTCGCCAAGGTCGCCGAATACCAGAAACGCGGCCTGGTCCACTTTCACGCCGTCATCCGTCTCGACGGCCCGGACGGCAGTACCCAGCCCCCGCCCCCGTCCGCCACCGTGACCATGCTCGGCGACGCCATCCGGGCCGCCGCCGCCCGCGTCTCGGTCAACGTCGTCTCGGACGCGGTCGGGGAACGCGAACTCGCCTGGGGCGAAAAGCTCGACGTGCGCGAGATCGCCGGCTTCGACACCAACGCCGAGCTGACCGATCACGCGGTCGCCACCTACGTGGCCAAGTACGCCACCAAGTCCGCCGACTCATCCGGCGCTCTCGATTGCGCCCTGTTCTGCCGCCCCTGCCAGGGACGCGGCATGGCACCGTCCGCACAGACCGGCGCGCCCGTGGAATGCCGTACCTGCTCAGGTACCGGCCAGTCCCGCCCCCTGCCCCGGCTGACCGTGGAACGCCACGTGCGGCAGATGATCCGCACCTGCTGGGATCTGGGCCGGCGCCCGGAGTTCGCCGACCTCAAGCTCTGGAAGTGGGCGCACATGCTCGGTTTCCGGGGCCACTTCTCCACCAAGCCCCGCTGCTACTCCGTCACCCTTGGCCAACTACGCGACACCCGCCGCGCCTGGCGCACCGAACAAGCCCGCGCATACGCCGACCTGCCCGACCTCGACCCGAGCACGACCCTCGTCGTCGGCCACTGGACCTACCACGGCTCGGGCTACAGCCCCGGCGAAGAACTCCTCGCCGCCGCCGTCCGCCACAGCAGAGAACTGGAACGCCAGTTCACGGCGGACGGGGGCTGCTGATGACTCCGCACGCGTCCGCCGCAGTCCAGGCGGGGCCGAGCACCGCCGAGGAACTGCTGACGATCCCCCAGGTCATGGCCCGTCTCCAACTGGGTCGCTCCGCCGTCTACGACCTGCTCCGCACCCGGCAACTCGGCTCGATCACCCTCGGCCGCGCCCGCCGCATCCCCACCCGCGCCCTCACCAACTTCATCCGCACCCGACTCGAACAGGAAGCCGCCTGATGACCACGCCCCGCGACACCCCCGCCTCCCGCCGCATCCGCGCCAACGGGGACGGCACCGTCTACCAGCGCAAGGACGGCCGCTGGGAAGCCGCCGGCTACGTCCTGGCCGTCGGCGACACCCGCAAGCGCGTCCGCGTCTACGGGAGCACCCGCACGGAGGCCCTGGCCAAGCTCACCGAGAAGATCGCCACCAGCAACCGCGGCGTCCCCGCCCCCTCCGCGCAGGGCAGCGTCGCAGCGTTCCTCACCTACTGGCTGGAGACCGTCGCCGTCCACCGCCTCCGCGAGAACACCCACACCCGCTACACCGCCTGCGTCCGGCTCTACCTGATACCCGGCCTCGGACGGAAGAAGCTCGCCAAGCTCACCGCCAAGGACGTCCGCACCTGGCTCGACCAGCTCCGCACCACTTGCCAGTGCTGCGCACGCGGCCTCGACGCCGCCCGCGACCAGCACCTGTGCTGCGCCGTCGGGAAGTGCTGCTCCAAGCGGCTCTCGCCACTGACCTTGGCCTACGTCCACTCCGTACTCAAGTCGGCACTGGAGCACGCCGTTCGGGAGGAGGAGATCCCCCGCAACGTCGCCCGCAACGTCCGCATGGGCACACCCCGCCCCCGCCGCTTCGAACCCCTCACCGTCGAGGAGGCGCGCGCGTTCCTCGCCGCCACCCACGGCCACCGGCTGCACGCCCTGTTCGAACTCGCCCTGAAGTTCCCCCGCTGAACTGGACAGCCTGATACTGGGACGGTTGAGTCCCGGAGGAAGCAGTCCAGATCGTGAGTGGCAAGAGCAACATGAGCA
>NZ_JBFAJO010000144.1:0-9560 GCF_040655255.1 Kitasatospora sp. NPDC050463 | reverse complement strand
AACTGGAACGAGGACCCCACCCCGTTCACCTGGACCAAGACCGCCGATGAGATCCTCGACTCCCTCGCCCGCTTCTGCCGACGGATCTCCGGCGCGGGACACTAGCGGTTTCGACGCGCGAGGAAATGCTGAGCCGCGGAGCGGGGACGCCCCGGGCCTGCCCGGGGGAAGGCGGCTGGGCAGCCGGGCGGACGGTGGTGGACGTGTCGCGGCGGTCCGGGCTGACCGGCTGCGGGTCGGGGACACCGTGGGCGGCGGGGGCGATGGTTTCGACGTGCGCCGATTCAGCCGCGGCGGCCAGAGCCTGGACGGGTGCAGCGGCAGGCCCGGGGTCGGCGGGTGCAGCAGCGGCCGCGCGCTCGGCCCGGCCCCGGGCGGAGACCATCTCGTGGCGCAGCACGTGGGCCTTGCGCAGCAGGCGCTGCGTCGCCCCGGTGACGCTGGTCTCCAGCAGCTCCAGGGCGCGGTCACCGGCCGGGTCCTGGCCGCCCTGGCGGGCCTCCTCGAGGCGCTGGAGGTAGTGGGCGGCGCCGCGCTGCACGGCGGCCGCCAACTCCAGCAGCTCCCGCGCGCCGCCGTCCGGCGCGGCCGGGATATCGACGCGCGAGGAAATGAGGGCCTCCGCGACGGCGTCCTGCTGGTCCTGCGAGCGGCGCCGCCGGTACGCCTTCGAGGAGCAGGCCCGGCCGCAGTAGACCGGGCGCCGGCCGGGGCCGGAGGCGCGCAGCGGCTTGCCGCATTCGGGGCAGGCCGGCGGTTCGGGGTCCGCGTCGATTCGTCGCGCGTCGATTCCGTCGATTCTGGGATTTCCTCGCGCGTCGTTTCCATCGGCGGCCGGGATTCCTCGCGCGTCGAAACTCTGTTCCATGATCCGGATCGTAACCAGCCCCCAGGACAGGCCTCCGTCGCCGCCCACGGATCGGCCCTGCGCAGGTGCGCAGGAGCGCCTTGCGCACGCCGTTGCGCAGCGCACCGGCGCTTGCGCAGGGCGCCGGCTCGCTGCGAGGTCAGCTCCGGTCGTCCGGTACCGCGGAGGCGGCCAGGCCACCGGGGCCGAGGCGGCGCCGGCGGCCGGACGCCTCCTGCGGCGGTGCTTCGGCGGCGGTCGGCTGAAGGAACGGCGCCCGCTCGACCGCGAGGAGCCGGGCCCCGCCGGACGGCTGAGCGGGGAGATCGGTAGCGGGCTCGGAGAAGGGCTGCCACAACGGCCGCCGGGACTGATCATTCATGAATGACAGTCTGTCACCGGACGGGTCCGGGGCGGGCAACCGTCGGACCTACCCGTCGCGGGGGGCGTGACCTCAATGGCCCTGACGAGTTCACCGGTCATGAGAGACGTGACTGACGTGACTGTCCTGCCGGTGGCGACCGAACCCGCCGAGCACCAGGACCAGGAGAGCAGGAGCGGGAGCTCCGGCAGACGCCCGCCAGCGACGAACTCTCCGACGCCGAAGCCGCCGTCCGCATCGTCGCCGCTGTGCTCACCCGCGCCGGCCACGGCTGACCTGCCGCACACCAGCGCCCACTCGCCGGCGAAAAGGGGCCATGGCCGCGCGACGGGGAAGAACGTTGCACGGTGCCCGCGGCAGGCGGTCCGGCACTGCCGCCCGCCGCCCGCCGCGGTACACGGCCGCCCGCACGGCTGGGCACGACACGGGGACGGGCGGCCGCTGGATGAATGACTCCGACCGGCACACCGCGCAGGTGCACCAACCTCTGCTTTCCAGCGTACGACCGGCCCGGGCCGGCCGCGGGTACGCCGGTCAGGGCCGGTCGTCGTGGTGGCCGCAGAGCCAGGCCAGCCCCGTGTAGACGCCCAGCATCCGCTCCGTCTCCGCCACCCGCGCCGCTCCCCTCCGGTCCGCTTCCGTCCGAAGCGCCACCGCCGCGGCCTGGCACTCGGCGAGCAGCTGCGCCCGGCACGGCCCCAGCGGGCCGGCCGTGGCGGCGGCTGTCACCGGCGCGGCGGTCCACGTGCCGACCGCCCACCGGTACGCCTCCAGCAGTCCCTGCTCGTAGTCGCTGAACGGCCGACACCGAGCGTCAAGGACCTCCAGGGCGGTGAACACCTCCTCCGCCGACCGCACTCCCACCACCGCCGTGTTCTCCGTCGTCATGCCACCGACGCTAGGAGCGGCCACAGCCGCGTGCCCCTGCGCAGCCGCCGTCCGGACGACGCATGTCCGCCGCCGCCCGCGCGGGTGTGCGATCTACGATGTGCCCGTGTCCGACACCGATTTCCCCGCCGACCTGCTCGAACTCCAACAGCGCTGGTACGCCGCCGAGGCCGAGTGGTCTGCCGACCCGACCGAGGACCCGGCTCGCGTTCACCACGATCGGCGCCGAGCTGTACGCCCACGAGCACTGGGCGAAGGTGGGCAACCGGCACGAAGCGAGCATGAAGCTCAAGCAGGCCGGCCGCCCGGACCCCGCGCAGGAACCAGCGGCCTGACCGCCGGTCGGCCTCCTGCGCATGCGCCTGCTCCCAGGCCGGACGACGGGGAAGGGATCGGGCGAGCACGTTGGGAGGCATCGGTGGCAGATGGCGTCGGGACTGAAGAGCCGGACGAGGCGCACCGCCGCCCGCCCGGGGTGGACGACGCGACGGTCGAGGCGCTGGGGATGCTGACGAAGGCGCTGGAGTACACCGAGCGGGCCCGCGGACACCTGTACGCGGTGCACCACATGACCGGCGGCGCCGACCGGATGCTCGCCGAGGCCGTACAGATGCTGCGCCAGGCCGGCCACGAGGAGCAGGCCGACCTGGTCGAGCGGGAGCTCCTCGGCCGGGACGTCGTCCCGGGCATGTGGACCTACCAGCTGATCGAGGCGTACGACGAGACCTACTACCGGGTGTTCACCGCTGTTGAGGACCAGGTCCGCCAAGACCTCGCCGCCGGCCGCCGGCACCTGGCCGAGGCCGAGATGCAGCACGCCGCCCGCGCCCGCCGCCGCAGACACACCGCCCCGTAGACCGGTGGCTCACCGGGCCGGGAGCGAGGCGCAGGCAGCCGGGCCCAGGGGACGAGGGGGGCGTTCTGCGGGGCCCGGCCGGCGGGAGGCCAGCTGCGCCGGGGTCACTGCGCGGCTGCTCTGCTCGGCGGCCCGGTGGAGGCTGCGGGGGCCGCCGTGGCGGGAATGCTAGACCCGCTCCGCCGATGGTGGCCAGGGCTTTGACCTGCAATCTTTCGGCCGCGAACATGATCTGTGGTGGCGGTGCGGGCATCGGAGGCCGATGCCCACACCGCTGATGTTCAGCAGTCGTCTCGCCACGCCCGGACGGCTTCGTGCAGGCGCTCGGCGTCCTTCCAGCGGGCCGGGTGGGGCATCCGTCCGCGGGTTTCGTCGTTCATCACGTACTCGAGGGCGCGGGCGAGGCCGGCCGGGTCGGACGCGACGGGGATGTCCAGCTCCATCGGCGGGTAGCGGTCGGGGTCGCATTCGCGGTCGAAGACATATGACCAGCCGGCGGTGCTGTCCCAGTTCACGGTGAGCAGGCAGTCGGCGTCGGAGGCGTCGGGGTCGCCGAATGGGTTGTGGTTGCCCGCGCCCCAGGCCAGGACGGCTTGCAGCGCGGGAGCGCCGGCGGGGCCCTGCTCCTCCAGCCACCAGCCGTTGGGGCCGCGGCCGATGGCCTCCAGTTCGGTGACGACCTGGGCGATGTAGTCGCGGTGCGGCAGGTGGCTGCCGCGCTCCTCCAGGATTGATTTCTTCGGGGTGGATGGGCACCACGTTTTCGGCGGGATCGGGGGCCACTGGATTTTCGGTGAGCTTGGGCGCCACCTGGTGTGATGGTGTGTGACATGCCGCTTTCGGAGTAATCCTGGTACGTAGGCCGTTCGGCCCGTCACGCTGTGCTTGTTGATCACGGTCCGGGTTAGGGAGACCGCTGGTGCACAGGTCGCGTGAGGTGTTGTTCGAGAGGATCCGTCGGGCTCATCGTGAGCAGGGGCTGTCGGGTCGGGGGCTGGCGGCGCGGTTCACTCGGTCGGTCGGCCTCAACCGCGTGCGTGGCCGGGGCCGCCTTTCACGCGCGGTCTATGCCATGGTCCTCACCGCCGCGTCCGCGCTGGCCTGGGTCGTGACGGGTCCGTCCGAGGCCGCCCGGGCCGCGACCGCGTGCACGGCGGCCCTGTGCGTCCTCAACGCGAGCGCCGTGGATGCCCTGTATGTCCATCCCGGCAGCATTCACGTCACCGGCGACATCCTGGTCAACTCGACGAACAGTCAGGCCGCGCTCGTCAGCGGCGCCACCTCGGTCACCGCGACCGGGGGCACCATTGGCGGCCCGGCGGCGCCGGCCGGCTTCGCCACCGCGAGCGGCGGCTCGTACAGTCCGGCCCCGACCAACCAGAGCGCCGGCACCGACCCCTATGCCGCCCTGGCCCAGTGCCCCGCCGCAGCGGCCTGTCCTTCGACACCGACCCCGCCGTATCCCTCGGTCAACCACGTCACGGGGAACCAGACGATCAGTGCCGGGGTCTACACCAGCATCTCGAATCTGGGCGGCACGCTCACCCTCAATCCCGGCACGTACGTCATCACCGGCACCAGCGGCATGACGATCTCCGGCGGGAAGCTGAACGGCACCGGCGTGACGATCTACCTCGCCTGCCCCTCCTACCCGACCGCGTGTGCGGCGGGCACCAGCGGCGCGGCCTTCACCGACCAGAGCGGAGGCAAGACCAGCCTCAGCGCGCCGACCACCGGGGCGTTCGCCGGTTTCTCGTTCATCGCCGACCGCAACAACACCGCGGGAGTCACGGTGACGGGAAGCGGCACATGGATCACCGGCGGCGGCACGATCTACACCGCCTCAGGGAAGCTGTCAGCCACCTCCGGAGGCAAGGCCAGCTTCACCCGCGCGATCGTGAACACCGTCGAAACCAGCGGCAGCAACAGCTCCCAGATCAGCGTCATCCCGACCACGGGCACGCTGTCGATCAGCGTGCCGACGGGCACCGCGGCCCTGGGCAGCGCGCCGCCCGGCGGCACCCTCAGCGCGGTCCTCGGGTCGGTGAGCGTCTCGGACGGGCGCGGACTGGCCACCAGCACCTGGACGGCGACGGTGTCCGCCACGAACTTCACCACCGGCGGCGCCACATCCGCCGAGACGATCACCACCGCGAACGTCTCCTACTGGTCCGGACCCGCGACCAGCGCGAACGGCACCGTGACAGTCTCACCGGGCCAGAGCGACGCCTCGACCAAACAGGCGCTCAACAGCCCGAGATCGGCCTTCACCTCCACCGGCAGCGGGAACAGCTCCACGGGATGGACCCCCACGCTGGTGGTCACGGTCCCCGCCGCCGCGGTTCACGGCACCTACACGGGCACCGTGACCCACTCCGCCGCCTGAGGCCGCCATCCCCCTGCCGATGAACGCACCGGCCCGTCGAGTCGGACATGTCCTGCAGTGCACGCGGATCGTGCTGACGGGGGCAAAAGAGGCCTCGACACCGCCTCGACACCGCGTCTTGTCAGGGAGGCGGTCCCGAGGCCCACAGGCACAACATAGCGATGGCCCGTCGGCAACGCCCCCCGGGGCACTCCGCCCCGACCCACCAGGTCACCCGATGAGGTGGCTCCCGATCTCACCGGAAAACCTGCGTCAGTGTCGAGTACAGCAACGCCACGAACGGCCTAACCCCGGTGTCAACTTCCGCCGAAGACGTGGCGCCCACATGACCCGACTAAATCATCCAGGATCTTCGGCATGCTGGTCTTCCCCTCCGTCGTGGTGGTCGCGGAGCCGGTTTTGGCCCCGCTGGTGGATCGTCGGGCGGCTCGCCTGTGGACAGAGTCCGGCCGGTCGCGCGGGCGGTCCGCCCGGGTCAACGAGCGGCCCTCGCCCCGGGCACCGGCCGGGCCGACAGGGCTGCCCCTTCTCTATTTCGCCGGTGAATTCACATTCGGGGTGGTGAAAATAGAAAGTCCCGGCCGCGCTTGGCGGCCGGGACGGTATTTTCTGGCGACGCGAGGTCGCTGTGAGGGGGGTGTCAGAGCTCGACGTCCATCCATGCGATGTCGTTCAGCTCGACGTCGAGGCCGCGGGCGCGGTGTCCGGTGTCCTTGAAGTAGTGCTCGCGCAGGCCCTCGGCGAGGATCCGTTCCTGCTCGGCCTGGCTGGCTCCGGCGTCGCGGGCCTCGTACAGCCGCTGGGCGACCGAGCCGGGCATCTTCTGGGTGATCGTGCGCTGGCGCGGGTCGTCGGTGGAGCCGCCGGCCGCGCTGTAGCCGAAGGTCGCCTGGATGTGGAGCATGAAGCCGCTGGTCTCGGCGTCGCGGCGCACCCGCTGCTTCACCCGCGGCTGCCAGCCGGCGCGGACCTTGGTCTCGATGGCCTTCGCGGCGGCCGGCTTGGGGGTGCCCTGCCCCTTGAGCCAGCGCTGGACGGTGCGCTGGCTCACCCCGAGGTCCTGGGCGAGCTTCTTCGTGGAGCCCTTGGCGCCCTTGAGCAGGAACCGCATCCGGGCGGGGACGGACTGCGGGATCGGCTTGGTGCGCTCGGCCCGCTCCAGGCCCTCGTCGATCTCCCGGCTCACACTGGTCTCCTTTCCGGCCGCCGAGGTCGGCGGTCGCTGCTGGTGGTGGTCAGGGGTGGGCGGCCCGCCGGACGGGTGCCGGCGGGCCGAGCGGAACTACTCGTCGGCGGAGACGATGCCGCCGGTCTTGATGTGCCGGGCCGGGTTCGTGTCGTCGGCGAGCAGCTCGGCGATCTCGGCCATCGGCCGGGAGCCCTCGAACTTCACCATCCCGGGCGACACCCCCAGGCGCAGCGATGTGGTGAGGGTGCCGTCGGGCTTGGTGAGGATGTCGAGGGCGCCGGGGCCGGGTGAGGCGAAGACGGCGCAGTCGGAGAGCACCGCGAAGCAGTGGAGGCCGGTATGGGCGGCCATCTTGCGGAGTTTGCGGTGGAGGTTGACGGTGGCGGTGTCGATGACCAGGGCGCGCATCAGCGGGTCCCAGGTCGGCCGGTCCAGGGCGGCCCAGCGCTCGCCGGGCTTGTAGCCGTGGCCGCGGGGGCGTTCGCGCATCTTGCCGATGGTGCCCTTCGCGGTCTGCTTGATCGCGGTGAGCACCGCCAGCTCGGCCGGGTCGCCCTGCTTGAGGGTGGCCATGGCGTCCAGGAACGCCACCGGGTCGCGGTCGGCGAGGGTGAGCGGGACACCGAGCGCGGCCATGGTGTCGACGTAGGCCTGGCGCAGGCGCTTGTGCCACGGGTCGAGGTACGGGCCGAACTCGTGCCGCAGCCAGCCCTCCAACGGCTGCGGGCGGGCGCCGAGCTCGATGGCGTAGGCGACCTTCGCCGTCGAGTACCAGGCCGGGCCCGTCGGCCGGGAGCCGTCCGCGGTGAACGGGCTGGGGAGCAGCGGGTTCGTGTCGACGCCAGACAGGTCCACCAGCCACGACCCGGGGGTCTTCGGGTCGAAGACCGGGTTCAGCTCGTGCACCGGGCCGGACAGCGGCAGCACCAGCCTGCCCGCGGCTGCGAGGAACGCCATGTTCACATCGAGGCCGACCGCGAACGGCACCGCCTGCTCGGCGTCGGTGAGCTCGCGGAACCAGTCCCACGCCTCCGTCACCAGCTCGCCGCCTGGCTCCCGGTCCTGGGCGAGGGGGTGGATGTCGGGGACCTCCGGCGGCGCCGGATCGAAGCCGTCCCTCGGGCGGGAGCCCTCCACCGGACCGGACGTCCAGCCGGCCTCGGTGCGCACCGCCCGGGTCGACGGGCGAAGCGCGGTGACGAGTTCCAGGCCGGAGACGGCGGTGGAGCCGCGGGGGGTGAGGACGCGGGTGGCGTAGGTGCCGAGGAGGCGGGCGAGGTCCGGGGCGGTGAGGCCGTCGGGGATCTGCCAGCCGCCGGAGGCGAGCGCGCCCCAGCCGGGGATGCACAGCTGGACGCACTGGCGCTTGCCGTCCTCCGGGGTGCGGTAGATCCGCGCCCACGGGCCAAGTCCTCGCTGGGTGAGAAGCCAGCCGGCCTTCTCGATCGCCTTCACGGCCTTGTGAGTCTTCGGCAGCTGGCCGAGCCGCTGGACGTACTCGGTCTTCTCGTCCCGGCCCATCGGCGGCAGGCCGAGCTCCGCGAGCGCTGCGGCGGTGAGGACGACCAGGGCGTCGCCGTCCTTGCCGTGCCGGTGCAACCGCGGCGAGCCGAGCTTCACCTCCAGTGCCCACTCCACGACGTCGGCGAGCGTACGCCCGGCCGGGGCGGTCGAAGCCTGTGTGCCGTCGGCGAGGTAGGCCACCAGGGCCCGGCCGGACGGCGCGATGTCCAGCACCGCGAGCGGCCCGGCCGGGAAGCGGGCCGCCGCGGCGGCCTCCCAGTCGGACGGCCCCTCGGCCTTGGCCGCCGTCTTCGCCGGGGCCTTGCGCGCCCGGGAGGACGGGGCCGGCCGCGACGGCGTCGCACGACGCACGGGTGCAGCCGCCGTGGCGGCGACCGGCGCCGCCACGGCGGCCGGGGCTTGCTCGGCTGCAGTCGGTTGCGGGGCCGGCTCCGAGGTAGCGGCGGCGGTGCACCAGCCGCCCATGTGCACCGGACGCCCGCCCGAGCGGTACGGCGTTGGCCGCCCGCACCGCACGCACGGCTGCGGCTGCCCGGCGACCAGGTTCTCGGCCGCGTCGCGGTCGAGCTCCACCGCCTGGTCCGCCTGGTCGCCGCCGAACGCCGCCGGCACGGGAACAGGAGCGGGCGCGGGCGGCGCCACACCGGCCGGGGCGGCCGTCGACGGATCGGCCGCCGGGACCGGGGCCTGGACGGTGGCGGGTGTGAGGCCGGCGGCCTGCGCGCGGCGCAGCCACTCGGTCGGCTCGACGGTGCCGTGGCGCAGTGCCAGCGTCGCGAGGAACCGGATGTACACCTCGCGCTTGGGCGGCCGCGGGTCGGTCGACCCGGCCTCCCAGCGCACGATCGTCTCCCGCCGGGTCTTCAGCGCCTTCGCCAGGTCCTCCTGCGTGTACTCGGCCGCCTTGCGCAGCCGCTCCCGCTCTGCGGGCACCGGCAGGTCGTCAGCCGGCTTCGGCCGCTCCAGCAGCGCGTCGATCGCCGCGAACAGGTCGTCGCTCATGAACACCTCCCCTTTCGCCAACCAACCTAGCGCGAAAGTCACTTATGGATGTAACTTTTCCTATCACTTTCGCTCGTTTGGGTGTGACGGAGCACCGTGGTTTGCGAGTGGAGCACGTTGGTTTGCGACTCTGGGTCACACGAAGAGCCCGGTTGTGATTGGTCGAGGTAGTTGTCACTTGGTCGCGGCAACTGTCACCTCCGGCTAGGCTCCTGCCCCGTGTCTGAGCCAGTCCGTGATCCTCGCTTGCGGTCCTTGATCAACCAGATCCAGCTGGGCCCCGTGAGAGCGGTGAAGGTCGTCGGGTTCGACGGGACGGATGCCCTGGTGCAGCTCGTAGACATCGAAGGAGAGGAAGCCGAGATTGGTCGAATCCCTCTGCATGAGGCATGGGCCTTCGCCCTGATGGGTGGACACGCTGATACTGGATCTGCTTGATCCGGAGGAAGCGAGAACACCGCCGATGGCGATGAAGGACTACTCGGA
>NZ_JBFAJO010000143.1:0-9573 GCF_040655255.1 Kitasatospora sp. NPDC050463 | reverse complement strand
CACGACGGCGCAGCTCAGGCGGGTAGGAGGAGGGACGTGCCATGACTCGAATCCTTACACGAAATCGAGTCTCCACTGAACACGGGGCGGTTCAGGTTTGGGTGATTTCGCCCGCTCGTTCGCGACATGCGGTGTTCTGGTGCCGTGGACGGCGTACACGATGAAGGCGCTGGTACGGGGCCGGTCTGGTCACATACCTGCTCGCTGGATGATCTTCTGGTTCCGTACGGGATTCCCGCCCGGGCGGTCGATCGCCTGGATCTGGGCCCGAGGTGGTCCAGGTCGTGGACGGCTACGTGGAGGGTGGGAAAGGCCGAGGTCGTCTGCCCGGTACGGGCTCTGGCTGAGGTGCCGGCGATGGCGCCGGCAGACGGCTCAGCGTCCACCACGAGGGTCGCTCCTACCCGCTGGCCGACGTCGACTTCGAGGTCGACGACCACTCCCCCACCGGGCCGTTCCGCTTCTCCCTCGTGACCGACACCTGGCGGATCCCCTACCAGGGCGACTACGAGAACAAGCGCCTCGTCTACCGGCCGCTGAACACCGACGCGCAGGTACAGAGCAGCTCCCGCGGCGCCAAGGCGGTGCCGCTGCAGGCGTGGCTCAACGCCAACAGGCCCGAGCTGTTCCTGGAGGGCGACCGCCTCATCGACGACGAGGGCCGCCTGCTCAACCCCGGCTACACCCGACTCCCCTTCGACACGAGCAAGTTCGTGCCGCTCGACTGGCAGGGCGGGGACTTCACCAAGGAGTCCCAACGGCCCGAGCGCCGCCCGGACTCCATCCAGTTCCACATGTCCGCGTATCTGCGCGCATCGACCGCCTTCGACGTCCTCATCGACGACGACGGCCCCGGCGAGGCAGCCGACCTCGTCGGCCTGCGGGTCACCGGCGGCCGCTACCTCGACGTCACACTGGTGCACTGCAAGTACACCAAGGCCACCGCCGGTCTGCGTATCGACGACCTGTACGAGGTCTGCGGCCAAGCCGTGCGCAGCGCCAAGTGGCGTCGCGGCGATATCCTCCGCCTGCTGGACCACCTGCGCGACCGCGCCCAGAGGTACATGGAACGCACCAACGGCATCTCCCCGTACGTGTCCACTGCCCGCGATCGGGTTCCCGCCCATCCTGCCAGGGGTGGCTGCCGGTTCGACGAGGGAGGCCGCCCCTTGCCGCCCTGCCGGGCGGCGCGCCGCACCAGGGCGAACGATGCCTGGTGCGGCACCGGGGTGGTGGGCCAACAAGGCACCTGCGCTGCTGAGTCGAGACTTCGAACATCTCCCTCACCGGCGCAGGTGCCTCATGCGTTGCGTCCTCGCTGACGAGGACCCGCTGTCACCTCATTCGCGGCGACGGGTGGGTGTTACCAGATCCTGATCTTCGTGATCTTGTGGATGGGCGGGACGTTGCCGAAGCGCCACTTGTCCACGGTCGCGCTGGTCGCCGGCGCGCCCAGCTTCGGTACGTACTCGAACGTGACCTTGTTGTCTCCGGTCCAGATCCGGTCCACGCCGTAGATCGCCACGTTCTGCACGCCCGCGTTGGCGAAGCAGAGGTCGCCGCCCGCGTTGTGGAGCAACAGGACGCCCAGTCCACGGCATTCGGTGCGGTTGACCGCGAACGCCGACGAAGCAGGCAGCACAACGGCCACGGCTCCGGCCACCGCGACTACCGCGAGGCGTGTGAGGAAGCGCTTCACTGGTGAGTTGTTCCTTCCATGGTGGTGTGGTGCCGCCGAGGGCCACAGCGCACGGCGGCATCGCAGGGACGCACGCGCGTCCCACCAGCGCAACGGGGAAAAAGGTGCCCCCGTTCACCTCTTGATCGCCCTTCTTCGCGCGCGGTCGCGATCGCCCGCCCCGTCTGTCGGCCCCTCGCCCGAAGGCGCGTCTCCCCGCTCCCGGCAGAGCGTCGGAACCGCTCGCCCCGGCCGGCCGGATGCCACCCGACCACTCCACCCAGAGGCCCAGGAGCGTGACGGAGGTCCAGGTCGGCACGCCGTTCACGCGCGCCAGGTTCCTGCAGGCAGGACCGGCGGGGGCACTGCGGATCGGGCCGCGCGGAGAGCGGGGCGGGACGTCGGCGTGGGCGCAGACGGCGGCAAGGCGGGGCAGGCCCCGCCAGCGGGGCGTGAGGCGCGGCGGGGGTGGGAGGCGGGGGACCCGCCCCGGGCCAGCTCGCGCAGCGCGAGTCGGGTGGCCCGGTGAGCTGCCGGTGTCCTGGCTCGGGCCGTATGCCAGGGTCTGGCGCGGTGGCGGCTGGCTCGGTGTCCGTACGCACGAGGAGTGGCCGGCCAGGATGTGGCCGACCATATGAGGTCGTACTCGACACCGCCGGACCCGCCGGAGGCCGCCGCCCTGCGGGGTGGCGGCCTCCGGTGCGTGCCGGGGTCAGCCGATGGTGTCCTCGGCGACGTCGGTGGCCGGTGTGCCGGTGCGCTCGGCCCAGGTGATGACGGTGGCGGCCAGGGCGAGGGCGGCGCCATCGGTGACGTAGTGGCCGCCGTGCTTGACGACGAGCTTCTGGACCGAGCGGTGGGCGCGGCCCTTGCGGGCCAGGGCCAGGATGTCGGTCGCGGCGCGTTCGCCCCGCCAGGGACCGGCCGGGAGCGCGGTGCCCGTCAGCAGCTTGCCGCACAGGCCGAGGGTGCGCAGGATCTGGTGGGCGAAGTCTTCAGCCCGGATCGCGCCATTGGAGGAACCGGTCTGCGGGTCGACGGTGCCGATGGTGAAGCTCTCCCTGTCCACCACCTCCGACTCGCGGAAGAGAGCGTAGAGGGATGAGTACGGCGGCGTCGGTCGAATCGGCGGTGGTGGTCGTCCAGCGTGGTGGACTCGATGCACGATCCCTATCGAACAGAGGAGTTGGGGAAGTCATGACCGACCTTGCAACGAAGCAGCGGACGCTGGCCCCGAGCGACCAGGAGCGGATGCAGCGGCGCTCCGAGGAGATCCGCGGGCGTCTGCACGAGATGGCCCTGATCATGGGCCGGACGCTGGAGATGAACTTCGAGAGCGGGACGACCCTGAGGTTTGCCCCCACCAGGTCGACCAGGAACGCTGCGGCTACCGACGTTGAGATCGTCTGTTCGCCCGATGGGTGTGGCTGCTGGGTCATGTTCGACGACGGGACGGGATTGTGCGAGTTCCCCTGCGGCTCGGCGGGGTGACCTGCCGCCCCCGGTTAGCTCGGACTGCGAGCGGCGGGCCGGGGCTGGCGCTACTCGCAGCCGATTCCCTCGCCGTCACGGTCCAGGTGACTGCCGTAGCCGGGGTCGCCCCGATGGATGGGCGCCTTGCCGGCGGCCTGGACCGCATCGCAGTTCTTGTAGTAGGCACTGCCCGCACCGCCCGAGGAGCTCCCACCCGACGAGGTCGAAGAGCCACGGGCTGCCCGCCCTCGTCTACGTCCTGCGCAACACGGAGCTCAACGCGGTGAAGGTCGGGATCACCAACCTCGGCACGACCCGGCTCGCTGACCACCGCCGGGCCGGCTGGCAGACGACCCCCATCGACTCCTTCGAGACGGGGGTGGACGCCTACGACGTGGAGCAGGCCGTGCTGCGCCGGGTGCGGGTCGACATGGGCATCCCTCCGTTCGTTCCAGCCGAGCAGATGCGCTAGGGGGAGCGACCGAGACCGCCGACGCGGACCTCAGCCGGCACTCGATCCGGCGAACTCCAGCAGTGGGCTGGTGACTGCCTCGCGCCAGCGTCCGCGGTGGCCACGGCCGGTACTGGAGTGGGTTCTGCGCGGTGCTGCCCCGCGGGGTGAGGGCGGTGTCACCGGGTCTTCCCCACCGCCGGACCGCTCCGGTGCCCGGTTTCCGCCGATCCGCAGTACCGCCGCCGCGAGCGGTGGCAGGGTATCGGGGCCGGTAGGTCGGCCGGGCCTGCGTGGTGGCGGGCAGACCCGGCCGCCGGCCGCGTGGATCCGGGGGGCTCGTCCTGTGCGGTGTGCGGGCCGGGTGTTACTTGAGCATGTGGGCCGCTTCGATCTGGTGAAGGTGGATCACGATGTCGTGCGACTGTGTGAGTGCGATCTGGGGGGTGTCCGCGATTCCGGGGTAGGCGGCACCGATGTTCTTGACGGTGTGTGGCGTGGCAAGCCAGGTGCGGGCCGCCGTCGGGGTGTTGCGCAGGTCGACCACGTAGTCGCGGTAGCGTACCCGGTCGAGGGTGTGTTCGGCGGTGCCGGGCGCGGCCGGGCCGACGGTGAAGCGGTGGACGCCGCCGTCGGGGCCGAAGGCGTTGAACGAGCCGTGGTCGAAGGTGAGGCCGACGCTCAGGTAGCCGTCGCCGATCTCCTCGCGGAGGAATTCGCCCTGGACCTTGGGGTGGCTGGCGGGGGCGTAGGTCCTCAGGGCGACGTGGCTGTTGTGGGCGGCGAGCACGATCTTGTCGCCGGTCTGCCGCTGCCACCAGGCGACGTTCTGCGCCATGGTCAGGTCGCGGTACCGCATGGCGTCGGTGATGCCCCGGGGGTCGTCCAGGTCGAAGGCGTACAGCGTGGTCATCTGGTGGATCGCGGTGGCGTGCTGGAGGGCCCAGGCGTACGCGTCGGCGTCGGCGCCCGTACCGGGCCGCTGCTGGAGCAGTTCCACCGCCCGGCCGGTCCGCTCGGCGAGTTCCCTGCGTTCGGCCGCCGGCTTGGCCAGGTAGTCGTTGACATACGTCTCGGCGTCGGTGGCGGGCCGCAGGCCCCGGTACAGCTCGGCCAGGCGCGGGGCGAGTTCGGGGCGGGCCTCGGCCGCGTAGGCGTTCACCTTGTCGTACAGCTCGACGCCGGCGAACCCTCCGTCGTCGCCGACGAAGCGGACCGGGTCCTTCGGGTGCTCGACGTTGTACGCGCGCATCCACTGGAGCAGACCGCGGTACTCGGCGTTGTTCCACCACCGGTAGGTGCCCCGGAACTCCTCGTCCATGATCTGCTCCACGTCGCCCTCGCCGCGCAGGAGGTAGGCGTCGAGCCGCAGTCCGCTGCTCCACGGGGCTTCGAGGGCGAAGGCCCGGAAACCCTTCTCCTCGACCAGGTACCGGAAGACCCGGTGCTTGACGGTGAAGAACTCGTGCGAGCCGTGGGTGGCCTCGCCCAGGCCCACCACCCGGGCCTCGCCGACCATCCGGCCGAACGGGCGCAGGTCGGCCAGGGCGCCGCTGGGGTCGGTGGTGCGCAGCGGGTGGGCCACCCGGCCGAGGGCCGCCTCGGGGGAGCGGAACGCGCCGGCCGCGCCCTCCTCCGGGCCGGCGGGCGCGGCGGCGTCGGCGAAGGACGATGCGGCGGCCGATGCGGGCGTGGCGGCGGCGGAGGCGGCCGGGGCGACGACCAGGGTGGCACCGAGCGGGACGAGCAGGGCGGTGAGCAGGACCTTGTACGTGTTCATGGGCCCAACTCTCGCCGCACGGGATCGCTCCGCACCATCCGCTGAACCCCCCTATCGGCCCGGGGGTTGGCCTCACCCGCCGATGGTCGGGGGACCGGGACCCCGGTCCTAGTCGTGGACGGGAGGCGGATCCTGCACCGGGCCGTTTCGTGACCCCGGGCGGCGGGCGGCTGACCGTCGAGAACAGTTCCGGGCACCACCGGATCCCCTTGGACCACCTGGGCTGCGACGCGCAGAACACGCCGGCCAAGCACGGGCGTTCAAGCGGCTCGCGCTCGCGGCGGAGGCACACTGCCTGCTCGCCGACTGCCGCCACCCGGCCCGGTTCGCCACCGGCAACGTCTACCGCTGCTTCGAATTCCCCCACGCCGCCATCGAGCCCAGGGCGTTCGTGCGGGCCCTGCTCGCCATCGAGCTGGGCGACCACACCCCCCTCGACCGGCTCGCGGCCGCCGCCACCGCCGGCCCTGTCCGCCCCGCGCGGCCCGGGGGCTGAGGCTCAGGAAGACGGCCGACGTCTTCGTGACCGTTGCCCGGGCGTCCAGGTTCGTCAGCGACGAGGTGCGGGCACCGGTGTCCGGGCAGAGCCGGTGCGGGTGGTTTCCGGACGGCTCGCCGCCTGCCGCCACGAGGTCGAGCCATCGGCAGGAGGAATCCGGCCCGGAGCAGCGCCGGGGCGGTGCGGATCTTTGACGACTGGGTCGTCCGCGAGTCCGGTCACGGGCCGGGAAAGGTACGGGTGAGGATCCTCGACCGCATGTGAAGCACGCCTTCGCACCCTGTCAGGCGGGTTCGCGTCCGTCAAGGTAGTGGAAACCGGTCTCCAACTCTCCGGTGAACACCAGCGCCTCACGGCCCAGCCCGAGGGCGCGCAGCAGGATGTCGAGTGCCTCGTCGGTGTCCTCGTGCGAGCGGTGCAGCCACGCCCAGGTCTCCGTCTGGCCGTAGGTCATCAGGCTGAGCGCGAAGTGCAGGCGCTCGACGGTGAAGACGGCGGCATCGACCTCTCCCAGGTCCTCCCAGCCGCGCTCCACCGTCAGGCGCAGCCGGGTGGCGAGGGCCTCCAGCGGCGGTTTCAGACCGGCGATCATCCGGAAGGTACTGGCGCGGTGGCCTCCCACAGGCTGGTCTGCGCGGCCGGGTTCCTGCCGTCGTTGTAGGGCGGTCTGGTGGCCGGCTGCCAGTCGGGCTCCGGGCCGGGTACCGCGATCTCCGTCATGTGTGTGCACTCCCCCGTTCGCCTGTGCGCTGCCGGGCGCAGCGTAGCCCGGTGCCCGGGGTTCGGTGTCGGCGGCCGGGCAGTGGCGGGTCGCAGACGTGGACTGCGTCCGTGGACACCTACCTGCCCGGAGAGTAGCCCGGGGATGCCCGGCGGTCGGCCACCGGTCTGGACCCGGAGGCCATCGGGGAGACGCGGTCCGTGCGGGCTGCCTCGGCACCTGCGTCCGAGCCGAGCCCGAGGACCAAGCCCGGCGAGCCGGCCAGCGCAGCTTCGGGTGGTCTCAGCGTGTACCACCTGGCATATGTGAACTCCTATGCCAAGTGAGGTGAGATGGCCCTGACCTGCATACGTGTCTGGTGAGCACCCCACCCGTTGCGGTGGCGGGCGGTGGCCCCGCAGCGCCGTCCAGGCGCACACCGAGAGGTCGGTGGTCCCGGCGTCCGGTCAGCCGAGCCAGACGATGTCGATGACGTACAGCCGCCCGGCCAGGCGGTTGACCGTGTAGACCATGGTGAGCGGGCCGATGGAGGCGGTGCGCAGGTCCTCGCCCTCGGGGTCGGTGGAGTCCCACTGGGGCCATCCCCAGGGGGCGCGGGAGGCGATGTCGAGGACGTCGCGGACCATCTCCCGGGCGTGCGGTGGCAGGGCGACGAGGGTTTTGCCGGCCTGCGGGGACAGGCGGGCGGGCCAGCGCCGGTCGGTCACGGGCGGGTCCCGATGATCTGTTCCAGGTCGATGCCGTCCTCGTCGTCCATGCCACCGGCGACGAACGCGTCGACTGCGGGGGCGGTGTGCAGACGGCCCTGCCAGGTGCGGACGACCTCGTGAAGGGGGGTCAGGTCGTAGGTCTGCCGGGAGTCTTCCAGAGCTTTGGCCCAGTCCCTCTCGAACGCGGGCTGCCAGCGGTGGGCGCGGTGGTCTGCGCGGATGCGGGCAAGCAGCCGTGCCGCGGCCGCCGGGGCCGGGGCGGGCGGCGGCGCGGGAATGTGGTCGGGCTGGGCGCTCATTCGGTCCTCCACTTCGTCGTCTGTCACGCTACGGCAATCCGGGACGCCCGGTGGCTGGCAAAGGATGTCCTGCCGCTGGCTTGTCGAGTTGGGTCCCAATGGGCCGGCGACGGCTCGTCCGCCCGTTCCACACGGCCCGGACGGTCGCGCCTGCGCGACCGGGGGTCTCCCCCAGCCCCGCAGGCCTGCGCGGATTCTCCGCGTATTTTCGATCGCATGGCCCACGGACACCTGCGCTGCACCCCCTACGGGCGCGGTTCCCGTTCTACTCCACCGGCTCGCGCCAGGCGGCGACGAGATCGTGGAAGCGCGGGAAACGGGCACCCGGAACAGTCTCACCACTGACCGTATCGCCGTTGAGCCAGCAGACGTCGAAGATGTCGGTCTCGGTGTCGAGTAGGCAGCACACACCACCGGTGGCGGCGGTGAGGTCGGTGAACACCTTCCTGACGCTCGCGGACTGCACGAACATCCGGCTCATGCCCGAGGTGGCCGCTGTGAACTGCAGCGACGCGAAGTTCGGGTGCCATGCGGGCGAGAACCTGACAGTCAGGTAGATGTACCCGACCGACACTCGTCCCCGCTCGTCGACCCTGTCGGAATCGCGGAGGAAGAACTCGCTCACCGCGTCGTCGACGCCAATGACGATCGAGGTGTCCAGTTCGAGCGTGCCGCCTGCTGAACAGTCGACCGGTTCGCTCTTGAACCTCGAGGTGAACGGCACGATCAACTGCTCTCCGCCCGGCAGGGTCACCGGAAGCAGCGGCGTGTCGCGGCCTTGGGGGGCGAGTTCGGCCAGCCGGGTCAGTGCCCTCACAACGTTCCGAGGGGGCATGAAGATCTCGTAACCGTAGTCCAGCCCCATACCGCCCCGCCTCCCCCGTCCCGAACCGGCATCCTTCCACGGTATGGACGGGCCGCCCAGTTGATTCTGGGGCGGCTGGCTTCATCCGGGCGCGGTCGGCAACGGGCGTGAACATCGGCTCGTCTCCGACGAGATCAGCTCCGAGCGGAAACGCTGCCGCCCACGGGTGGTCGCCGTCGGCTACACGGTTTTCCCACCCGGTCCACTTGGCGGCTTCATGAAGTGCGCCGCCAATGGCAAGGGCGACGATCTCACTGTCGCCTGCGCCTGGGCCGACGGCACCACCCTCGGTAGCGTCGTCGACGTCAAAGCTACCGAAGCCACCATCGACCTCCCAGCACTTGCCGAACGCGCGCGCCATCCGTGCGGCCATGACCACCCGGGACGACTCCTGATGCCTAAGATCGAGTTCCACGGCTGCGGCGCCGGATCCCGACGGTGCTTGCTGATGCCTTGAGTGCGGTGATCTCCGTAGACGGATCGTGCACCCGGCGTACCCGAGAATGCGGCATGACCATGCCATTTTGGGTAGCGATCTCCTACGTCTTGGGGAACGGTTCTCGCGGTGCCCCTTCCACCGCAGGTCACCCCCGCGTGAACGGCCCGTACAGCCTGCGCTTGAGGCCGTACGCGCCCTCAACCTCGGCGCAGCCCCAGGCCGTCCGGCCATTGGTCCCCAGACCGCCGCAGAACTCCGGGCCCGAATCGACGCGGTGAACAACCACTACCCGGTCGACTTGGCCGTCCAGCACGTACGGCTTGAAGGTCCAGCTGACGGCAACGTCTGGGAGTCCGCAGTCCGTGTGCAAATAGCTGCCATGTCCCTCGGCGTGATGCTGGGCGTTCCCGAGCACGGAGACTCCCAAGAGGCACACGAGCGCCTCCTCGTCGCTGCCGACGCGTTCGCCACGGCTGCCAGCGAGTATCTCGGCCGACGAGACCTGGGCCTGGGCCAGGGCGAGCAGGTTCGCTCCCGCTGGTGGTGGAGGAACCGGCCCTAGCCGCAATACCAGTGACTTAGTGATTCCAGGCTCGGGGAACCTTGGTCGGAGGGTTGGTCGGGGCGGTCCTGTAGTGGGGCGCGATGGCGACCGCTT
>NZ_JBFAJO010000142.1:0-9683 GCF_040655255.1 Kitasatospora sp. NPDC050463 | reverse complement strand
GAGCGACAACAACGCCCCCAACTCACCGTCGCGAACATGTAGTCTATGTATCGTCGCAGTTCAGAGCCGGTTCACGAGCTCCTGCGGTCGGTAAAAAGGTCTACCACCGTCGCACGCACTCCGAGACCGGCATGGCCCCGATCGCGCGCTGGATGGCTGGCCATCCCTTCCCGGTCCCGGCCCCGGCCGACCTGGCGGAGGCCTTCCGCTGGTCCGAGCACCGAACCGTCGCCAAGACGGGCCTGGTCTCGCTGCACGGCAACCGCTACCAGGTCGACCCGGTGCTGGCCGGACGCCGGGTCGAGCTGGTCTTCGACCCCTTCGACCTGACCTTCCTGCGGGTCCGCTCCGAGGGCCACGACGCGGGCACCGCCCTGCCGTTCCAGATCAGCCGACACAGCCACCCCAAGGCCCGCCCCGAGGTCCCGGCCGAGACACCGAAGCCGACCACCGGCATCGACTACCTCGGCCTGATCGACACCCAGCACTCGGCCGAGCTCGCCGACAAGGTCAACTACTCCGCGCTCGGCTGGGCCACCGCCCCGCCGGTCGTCGACCTCTCCGAATAGCCCCCCGACCAGCCAACTCCCTTCCTGAGGATCAGCGTGATCGAGAAACTGCAGGCCCACTACGGCTTCAGCAGGATGCCGTTCGGCCGGGACCTGGCGCCCGGCATGCTCCACCGGCACGCCTCCCACAACGAGGCCGTCGCCCGCATCAGCTGGTGCGTCACCGAGCGGTCGATCGGCGTCGTGACCGGCGAGGTCGGCGCCGGCAAGACCGTCTCCGTCCGCACCGCCCTGGCCGGACTCGACCCGTCGAAGTTCACCGTGATCTACCTGCCGAACCCGATGATCGGGGTCCGCGGCATCCACGAGGAGATCGTCAACGCCTTCGGCCAGACCCCTTCCCACCTGGGCTCCCGCCTGATGATCCAGACCAGCAAGGTCCTCATGGCCGAGCGTGAGGAGCGCGGACGCACCCCGGTCGTGGTCCTGGACGAGGCCCACCTGCTCAACTACGAGGCCCTCGAAGCCGTCCGGATGCTCACCAACCACGGCATGGACCAGGAGTCGCCCCTGTCCTGCCTGCTGGTCGGCCAGCCGACCCTGCGTCGGACCATGAAGCTCGCGGTCCTGGCCGCTCTCGAACAACGCACTGCCCTCCGTTACACGATGCCTGGCATGACCTCCAGCGAGACGGCCAGCTACATCGCCCATCACCTGAAGCTCGTCGGGCGCCCGGATCAGCTGTTCACCGAGGACGCCGTTTCCTTGATCCACACCACCTCGCGCGGCTTCCCGCGGGCGGTCAACAACCTGTCGCTGCAATCGCTCGTCGCCGCGTTCGCCGGCGGCAAGAGCCTCGTTGACGAGGCTTCGACCCGCTCGGCGGTCAGCGAGATCATCGACTGACGACCGGCACCTTGCCGACGAACGACGACACTTCGCGACGAACACCCCGCCGGCGCCCCGCCCGGCGGGGTGTCGTCACTTCACGACGTCGGCATCGTGAGCGCCTGCTTCGTCGGC
Source organism: Kitasatospora sp. NPDC050463 (assembly GCF_040655255.1). Taxonomy (NCBI): domain Bacteria; kingdom Bacillati; phylum Actinomycetota; class Actinomycetes; order Kitasatosporales; family Streptomycetaceae; genus Kitasatospora; species Kitasatospora sp. NPDC050463. The sequence continues at coordinate 8,151 of NZ_JBFAJO010000142.1, read as the reverse complement.
ATTTTCAGCGTCGGGCAACAGACGGCGGTGAGAAACGCGCGTGCTTCCTCGGTGGTGAGGGGTTCGAAGCGGCGGGGGCGGGGTGTGCCCATGCGGACGTTGCGGGCGACGTTGCGCGGGATCTCCTCTTCGCGGACGGCGTGTTCCAGGGCGGACTTGAGTACGGAGTGGACGTAGGCCAGCGTCAGCGGCGACAGCCGCTTGCGGCAGCATGTCCTGGCCGCGCAGCACTGTGGCTGGTCGCGGGCGGTGTCGAGGCCGCGTGCGCAGCACTGGCAGGTGGTGCGGAGTTGGTCGAGCCAGGTGCGGACGTCCTTGGCGGTGAGCTTGGCGAGCTTCTTCTTGCCGAGGCCGGGGATGACGTACAGGCGCACGCAGGCGGTGTAGCGGGTGTGGGTGTTCTCGCGGAGTCGGTGGACGGCGACGGTCTCCAGCCAGTAGGTAAGGAAGGCTGCGACGCTGCCCTGGGCGGTGGGGGCGGGTATGCCGCGGTTGCTGGCGGCGATCTTCTCGGTCAGCTGGGCCAGCGCGTCCTTACGCGAGGTGCCGTAGACGCGGATGCGCTTGCGGGTGTCGCCTGCGGCGAGGACGTATCCGGCGGCTTCCCAGCGGCCGTCCTTGCGCTGGTAGACGGTGCCGTCGCCGTTGGCGCGGACCCTGCGCGAACCGGCGGGGGCGGGGTTGGTGTCGGGGGTGGTCATCAGGCTGCCTGTTCGAGTTGGTGGTGGACGAGGGCGGTCAGGGCGTGGGCGGGGATGCGGCGGGCGCGGCCGATGGTGATCGAGGCCAGTCGCCGGGTGCGAATGAGGTCGTAGACGGTGGCGCGGCTGATTTTCAGGCGGGCCATGACCTCGGGAACGGTGAGGAGTTCGGCGTCGGCGTTCACGCGATCGCCCCCGTCTGGACGGCGGTGGTCAGCGGGCCGGTGGAGTGACCGGCCCGGTGACCGGAGCGCCGCGCCTGTCGGGGACGCCGCGGTTGCTCGGGCCGGAGGCGCGGTGTGGTGGCCAGGAGGTCCGCGAGGTGGGCGAGTTCGGGCAGGAGGCCGGTTCCCGCGTACTGCCAGTGCGAGATCACCAGAGTCGTGTCCGCGCTGCCGGATCGCCCGTCCTTCGCGTGGTGACCTACGCGGTGACCGGCGGTCAGGTCAGCGCGGTCATTGCGGTCACTGTGCCGGTCAGTGACCGGCAGGCCCTCGCCGGTCAGTTCCTGGTTGGCGGACTTGCCGACCAGGGCCGGGTCGGTCAGCGTTGAGGCAGCGGTGGCCTTGTCTTGGCGTGTGCGCCAGGTGGTGCGTTCGGCGCGGAGGTGGGTGAGGGTCGTGGAGTAGTGGCGGGTGCGGGTGGAGAAGTGGCCTCGGAAGCCGAGCATGTGAGCCCACTGCCGCAGGCGGAGGTGAGTGTGCTGAGGCTTGGCTCCGAGGTGCCAGGCGGTGTGGATCATTTGGCGGGCGTGGTCGGTGAGGTCGTGCTGGGCGAGTTCGGCCAGGAAGCGCAGTCGGCGGTCGAGGGTGCCGGTGGTGGTCTCGGCCCCCTTGGTGGCGTACTTGGCGATGTAGGCGGCGACGTGCCGGTCGGTGACTGGGCTGTCGCCGGTGAAGTCGGTACTGCGGATCGCCCGGACGTCGATCTGCTGACCGAACCGAAACACCGTCGGCGTCGGCGTCGGCGTCGGCGACTGTGCGGGCTCGGCCTCCCTTGCCCCGGCCCGGTGTTGGTGCTGGACGCGGGTGCGTTGGGCGGCGGCGCGGACGGCGTGGTCGAGGAGCGCGGTGGTGGCCCAGGCGGGCGGGGTGCTGGTGGGGCCGGTGGGTCCGTCGATGCGGATGACGGTGTGGAAGTGGATCTGGCCGCGCTTTTGGTATTCGGCGACCTTGGCGTACGACAGGGTCGCGTGGTGGCGCAGGGTGCGCTGGGTGAGTCCTGCGGCGTTGGCGATCTCGCGGCGCAGGTGGGTGGTGAAGCGGGCCCACAGGGCGGGGGCATGGGCGTTCCACAGCACCGCGCCGGTGTAGTCGTACCGCTGCGGGTTCAGCGGGGTGCCGAGGAGGGGGGCGTCGTCGGCGTGCCGGGTGCCGCAGGTGCAGGGGGCGGCGCCTGGCTGGTTGTGGACGGGGCCGAAGCCGGGGGCGGTGAGGGTGGCGAAGACGCGGGGGTGGGTGGAGACGCTGGTGGGGACGGTCTTGCCGCCGCGCAGTCCGGCGGCGATGAGCTGGTAGGTGTCGTAGCGGTAGACGTTCGAGCAGGCGGGGCAGCGGGTGGTGCGGCGGTTGCCGCAGCGCACCAGGAGTTCGCCGGCGGGCAGGTGGCGGGTGTCGAGGTGGTCGAGTATCTGGCCGGTGGCGGGGTCCAGGCGGGTGCGGTGTCCGGTCATCCGGATCGGGCGGGCGCAGCCGCCCAGGGAGCCGATCTGCCGGGCCAGGGGTGCGAGGTGTCCGGCGGCGGCGAGCTTGGCCAGCCTGGCGGTCAGCCGCGCGCGGCGTTCCTGCGCGGAGTCCCTGTTTGCGGACGCGTCGGCCCTCCCGCCGTGCGCAGGTGTGGCGAACGTTGCGTTCGTGGGAGCGGAGGTGGTTGCGGGGGAAGGAAGTTGGAGCTGTGCAGGCATGGGGACAGACCTCCGGCAGGAGTCGAGAGAAGGGGAGAGGCGACTGAGGAGCGACCCGAGTGGTCGGCGCGCGAGGGAACGGCGGGCGCGGGTGATGGGCCGGGGGCGTCTGACCTGGTCAGCGGTGGTGTTCACCGGCGGTGCGTGAAGGTAGCATCGCTTCAACGGCGCATTCAAGTGCATCCCTCCTCATCTGTTTCGGCGGCCTGGTGGGGTGCGGGTACTGTGCCCTGGGTTTTCCGTTTTGGACGGGCCGGGTTTCGGTGGTAGTGGCGCGGAGAAGGCGGGGTGACCTGCGGTGACGGTGGGGCGTCGGGGGCGTAGACCGGCGGGCGGCACGGTGCTGCTGACGTTCGAGGTCATCGCCGAGGCCCTGCGGGAGCGGATCCGCTCCGGTGGGCTGAAGCCGGGGGATGCGCTGCCGACGCAGGCCGTGTTGATGGCGGAGTACGGGGCCTCCAGCCTGTCCGTGCAGAAGGCCATGGCCCTGCTGAAGCAGGACGGATACGCGATCTCCCGGCCCGGCAAGGGCGCCTTCGTCGCCCACCCCGACGCCGACGCCGACGAAGACCCCGGCAGTCAGGACGTGGGGAACGCGCCCGTCGGCGGCATGGTGGCCCGCGTGGAGGCGCTGGAGCAGGCACTGGCCGAGGCTGTCGGGCAGATCGCCGACCTCCGCACCCGCGTCGAGGCTTTGGAGCTGGGCGGCACGCGCCAGGGTTGACCTGGGGATACTCCGCTCCACGGTCACTGGATCGGGTGAGATTCCCGGCCCTCGACACGTCGTGCGCGGGGTGCGGATAGGGTCAGCTCGGGACCAGGGCCCGGCTGGGGCGGTGGTCGTGTCGACGCCCGGGGTGCCGGGGAGGCAGACTGGCCGGGTAGTCGTGGAGGCAGGGAGGTGGCCATGTCGGTGCAGTCGGTCCATATGGAAGGCGCGGGCGAGCGGGTGCCGCGTAATGCCGAGGGGATCGCGGCGGCGTTGTCCGGGGCGCGCCGGATGGAGTTCTACCGCGAGCTGCTGGCGGCGGCGCCGCAGGAGGCGGAGGCGGTGCTGCGGCACTGGTGGTGCGAGGCGGTGCTCGACGCCGACCAGGCGCGCGGCGACCAGCTCACCGCTGCCGCCCTCGCTGGCACGCTGCCCCTGCGAAGCGTGGCCGACGCGGTCGAGGCCCGGCGCGCGGCAGGGCTGCCCGTTGAGTGACTCCGGGGTGCCGTACGACGAAGGCGAGGACGGGGAGGACGACGATGGGTGGCCCTGCTATCTGTCCCCAGAGGTCGAGGCTCTGTTGCAGGACCCTGCCGTGACCGGCGAGGTCTTCAGCGCCATCATCTCCGCCACCGTAAGGATCAACACCACCTGCGGCCTGGTCCCCGGCAGCACGGCCTCCGAGCGTTGGCCCCAGCAGCGACGGATGCCGCTCGGGTCCGGCGGCTCCCTCGGCGTCGCCGAGTACGTCATCGTCGCCGACGCCCCCGAACCCCACTGCGTCATCACCCGCGTCCAGCTCTACTGACCAGCCACCCCACCCGGGCACGCTCCCAACCCCCGACGCCGACCGCAGGCGTGCGTCCAGATTTTCTCTACGAGGTTCAAGGCGGGCTCCGCCCGTTGGAGCTGGCCCGACGTCGCCGACCGACCCACAGCCGTGTCAGAACCCGAGGCCCGTATGGGTGTCGGCGGTCAGCGGGCAGCCGGGTCGTGGGCGGGTTCGACCGGTGCCCGATGGGAGCAAGTTGTGGGGTAAGCGCTGCTTACCCGAGCACCGACCAGGTCGGAGCAAGTTATGGGGTAAGGACTCCTTCCGCGTTGCGGAAGGAGTTCCTCGCCCGCGACCGGCCTACGGCCGGATCGCAGGCACAGGGTCGGCCAGGGGTCCGACCCTCCGTTTCCACCGCCGGGCCCGCCGTGGGCGGTATCCGACGCTGCCTCGGCTCCGCAGCGCAGGCTCCCCGCCGACCCGCCGACCGCTCCTGTGCCGAGCGACCAGACCGTGCGCAAGCCCGCCGAGTGCCGAGACGCCCGCAAGCAGCAGCCCGAACTCCCCCCACGCGCGATCGGGACGATCAGGACGCCAGCAGCTCGGCGACTTCGGGAATATCTCGGAACGCTCGCAACCGGTCCAGCACGATCCGTGCGCGCTCGGTGGTGCGTTCGCTGCCGCTCTGCCCCAGGGAGAGCATCCGGCCAGCGGTCCCGGCTGCGGCCTCGGGCTCGTTCGCGTCGGCGTAGGCCACGGCCAACCAGGACAGGTACAGCGCCAACTCCCTCGCGTGACTGGCGTCGTAGCGGCCCAGGACGTCCGTCAGCAGCGGTACGGCGCGAAGCGGCCGGTGCAGCTCGGTGTAAACGCGGGCCTCCATGACCTGCAGTTCCCCGGCGTCCATCCAGTACAGGTACGACGGCGACTCGACACCGGCCGAGTCCTGGGCCAGGGCCTCGCCGGCTTCCCCGAGAGCAGTCATCGCCGGGCGGTCCTGGCCGGCGCGGGTGTGCGCCCAGGCCACCCGGTCCAGGTACAGCGCGCGAGCCTTCGCCGGAGCGCCGGGACCGGCCTCCTCGACGGCGGCGGTAGCCAGGTCCACCGCGTCGCGGGGACGTCCGGTGTTGCTCCACTGGTAGGCCAGCGAGCCCGCCACGTTCCCCGACAGGACGCCGTCCCCGGCGGCTCGGGCGGCACTGATCCCGAGCCGGTAGATCCGCTCCGCCTCGGCGTGCTCGCCCGCATCGGAGGCCACCCAGCCGGCGATCTGCGCCAACTCGCCAATCGCCCTTAGCAGTTCACGGCCCACCTGCTCGGCGTGGGTGCCCTCGCGGTAGAGCGTGACCGCTGCCCGCAGCTCCCGCAGGGCCGGGCCGATCAGGTCCTTGCCGTACACCACGTCGTCGGCCAGCCGCAGGCCGTGCACCCGCCGGGCAAGGTCGGCGACCTGCCCCGATCCGATCCGCCGACCGGTCCTGGCAGCCAGCGGGGCCAGCGGGTCGCCCTCGGGCAGGAAGTCGGCGACGGTCAGCACGCGCGGGGCGGGCTCGGCCGGTGGGACGGCCTTGGCCGCCTCCAGCATCTCGCGCGGGACCTCCAGCACCAGGGCGAGGAAGGGCAGCCACTCGCGCGGGGACCGGGTGCCGATCTCCCAGCGGGACACGTCGTTGCGCGTGGGCGGGATCCTGTCGGGGGCGGCTTGGGCCAGCGCGTCGGCGAGCCGCTGTTGACTCCACCCGCGCGCCAGGCGTAACCGCCGCACCAGTTCCCCGACCGTCTCCCGCACCCGGCCAGCTTGGCAGACAGCAGGGCAGACACGCTGGCTCCTCCGCAAGGTTCCAGCCAACGAGACCCTGGCTGAAGAAGTCGAGCGGGAGCGAAGGAGCGGGAGATGGACGAGCAGACGGCGCAGTGGCGGGAACGCCCCGGTCCGGTGTGCGAGGAGTGCGGCAGGCTCCGCGAGCAGGCCCGAGCCGCTTCGCTGTGCGGGGACCGGTCCCGGCTCAGTGACGTACGCGTCATGCAGGATCGTCACCGCCGGGCCGAGCACGGGCAGGCGGCATGAGCGTGCGCAAGCGGATGCGGTTCCGCGACTACCACGTCCGCACCGACCCGACCGCCGATCCGGTTCGCGAAGCCGTCTGCGTCACCGACGAGGAGCATTGCCAGTGGACCAGCGGCGAGCGCACCCGCGCCGACGACGTGACCGCCCTGATCGCCAAGCACGCCGCCGAGACCGGACACCACTGCTACCGCCGCACCGCCACCGACTATGCCACCGCCGAACCCGGCGACTTCCACTGACCAATGGTCTATACCTCTGACGGCAGTAGTGACGGCAACAACCACGCACGCCGACGTACATCGGCACACTCCGACGGATCGTCATATAGCCATTGACCAGGGAAAACGCAGGTAGCGAGGGGCTGTAAGCCACACGTACTATGTACTGGCGGGAGCCACGCCGGTCTTGGTGCATAACACTTGCGGCGGCGATGCGGACCATATCTATCGAGGCGTAGCTTGGGACCACCCGGGCTACGAAAATGCAAGTAAGGGACGAGCTGAGCCCTGGGGTGGGCATTCGGATCCGGCCCTGCATAACGGCGGGAATACCGAGAGCGAATTCACGTCCTGGACCACTGACTATGAGGATGTGGCGCTCGACTACAGTCGAGAAGGGAATGGTCCAGGTATCGTTATGCGAATCCCTCGTTCAAGTGTTGAGCATCAAATTACCCCATCCACCCAGGACATCTACGGGGAGAGTGAGGTGCTGCTGCGAGGTCCTGTTTCAGGTGCGGAGATCAGCATCAACGGCGGGCCGTGGCACAAACCATGATGACTTCAGATCAGATTCTGGCTGGCGTGCGATCCGTTGGCAGCCCAGAACTCATAGAGGCGCTGGCCAGCGGGGATCTTGCGGACTGTCCAGAAGCGCTGACTTCAGTAGCAGATTTGCTTCGTACTTATCGTCGCCGATCAAAGAGAATTGATTCCGGTTCGAAGGTTGGACTGGCGGTTGATCGGGTGATCACAGCCCTAAGCGAATCCGGTCTTGAGTCCGTGGCGATGGTGCACGTGATTTCGAAATCTGGGCAGGATGGTGTTCTTTTGTTCGATGCGGGGCGAGGGGTAGCTATCTGCGCTCTTCCGGGTTCAGAATCTCCTTCGGCCTAATGGTGGATCCTGCGGACCTTGAAGAATTGCCGGAATTATGGGATCGAATTCTAATTCCTTGAGATCCGCGGCGCTCTGGACGGCTTCTTGGCGTGCAAGATAGGGACGCTAGAATACCTCCCGATTTGATGTGCAGAAGCCCCGCCGGAATCGTTCCGGCGGGGCTTCTGTGCGTCTTGACGGCAACGGTTGACGGCAACGTCAGCGGACAGGTGTCGCACAAAGCGGCGGATCGTCGCCGTCGTCGGGCTCGGCGGGGTTGCGGAGGGCGTTGCCGAGGGTGTCGATGGCCTGCCTCTGGAGGCGGAGTCGGACGTGGGCGTACACCGTCGCGGTCACCCCGATGTGGGCGTGGCCCAACAGTTCCTTGATGACGACGAGTTCGACGCCCTGTTCCAGGAGGAGGGTCGCCGCCGAGTGCCGGAGGTCGTGGAAGCGGATTCGGCGGAGACTGGCCCGGAGGAGCAGGGCGCTGAAGTGCCGGGTGAGGGTGGCTCCCTCGATGGGGGAGCCGTCGGGCCGGGTGAAGACGTAGCCGCTGTCCTTCCAGCCTGCGCCTGCCGCTTCGCGCTCCTGGCGCTGACGGTCGCGGTGCTGTTGGAGGGAGCGCCGGCACGGCGTGGGCAGGGCGATGCGGCGCTCGGAGCTCTGGGTCTTGGTGGGCAGGGCGGTCAGGCCGCTGGAGTTGGTGCGTTGGAGGGTGCGGCGGATGCTGGCGGTTCCGCTGGCCAGGTCGAGGTCTTCCCAGCGCAGGCCGAGGAGTTCGCCCTTTCGGAGCCCGGTGCGTAGGGTGAAGTTCCCCCCTGATCTTGGACAGCGTGTGCTTACGCTGCGGGGGTGAAGTCGTGCTGCAGTCTGGCTCGGGTTTCGAGGGGGGTGAGGT
>NZ_JBFAJO010000141.1:0-9771 GCF_040655255.1 Kitasatospora sp. NPDC050463 | reverse complement strand
GTACAGGGCGGGCCCGTCCTCGTCGGGGGTGATCAGGCCGTAGCCGTGGTTCGGGTGGTAGGACTGCACGGTGCCGGTGGCCATGGGTGTTCCCTCGCTCCGCTGGTTGATGGACCTCATGGCTACCAAACCCGCGGCCCGGATCGGGAGCGACACTCCCTAGGATCGACCCGACCGGAAGGGGGGAGGCCATGCGGGCGGCACGGGCCATCTCGCTGCTGTTGCTGCTCCAGGCCCGGCGGACCATGACCGGGGCCGCGCTGGCGGCCGAGCTGGAGGTGTCCGAGCGCACCGTCCAGCGGGACGTCCTGGCGCTCGCCGAGGCGGGCGTACCGGTCTACGCCGAACGCGGCCGGGCCGGCGGCTACCGGCTGCTGGACGGCTACCGCACCCGGCTGACCGGGCTGGACCGGGCCGAGGCCGAGGTGCTGCTGCTCGCCGGGCTGCCGGGCCCGCTGGGCGACATGGGGCTCGACGCCCCGGCGCTGGCCGCCCGGCTGAAGGTGCTGAACGAACTCGGCGAGGCGCCCGCCAGCGGGGTGCGGCGCTTCCACCTGGACGCGCCCGGCTGGTTCCGCACCGCGCCCGCGCCGCCGCTGCTCCCCGAGGTCTCCCGGGCCGTCTGGGGCGAACGCCGGCTGCGGGCCCGGTACCGGCGCGGCGCGGACACCGTCGAGCGGACGCTTCACCCGTACGGGCTGGTAATGAAGGCGGGCACCTGGTACCTGGTGGCCCGGCCGGACGGCGCCGACGGCGCGGACGGCACCCGGGTGTACCGGGTGGACCGGCTGACCGAGGCCGAGCCGCTGGCCGAGGGGTTCGAGCCGGACGAGGGGTTCGACCTCGCCGCGTTCTGGGAGGCCAAGGCCGAGGAGTTCGCCCGCTCGCTGCTGCGGGAGAGCGTCCTGGTCCGGCTCAGCCCGCTCGGGGCCGAGCGCCTCCCCCGGCTGCTGGAGCCGCACGCCGCCCGGCAGGCGCTGGCCACCGCCGGGGAGCCGGACGGCGAGGGCTGGGTCACCGTCCGCCTCCCGGTCGAGTCGCCGGAGGTGGCCTACGAGGAGCTGCTGCGTCTCGGGCCGGAGGCCGAGCTGCTCGAACCCCCGGCGCTACGGCGGCGGTTGGCGCTGGCCGCGGCCCGCACCGCCGCGCGCTACGCCGTTCAGCGGTAGCCGGCCGGGTCGAGCGGGCCGGCCGCCGTCTCCGCGTCCACCAGGTAGCTCCAGGCGTCCGGGCGGCTGCCGTCCAGGTCGGTGAAGCCGTACTCCTTCGCCAGGGCGCCGCTGGAGAGCGAGGAGCCGTTGAAGCGCGCCACGGCGGGGTCGCCGGCCAGCGCCACCACCGCGCGGCCGACGTAGCCGGGCGACTCCGAGATGCCGAAGTCCGGCTGTCGGCGCGTCGCGTCGCGCCAGGTCTCCTCGGTGACGCCGAAGTGCTCCAGCATCATCTCGGAGCGCAGCCAGCCGGGCGTGAGCGCGACCGCCGTCGCGCCGCGCGGGCCGAGCTCGTGGCCCAGGGCGAAGGCCATCCGCAGCACCGAGGACTTGGCGAGGTCGTAGAACAGGGAGTTCCGGTAGCGGGTCGCGTTGTAGTCGGCGGTGCCGTCGGTCATCTCCACCACCAGGCCGCCCGGGCGGCGCAGCAGCAGCGGCAGCAGGTGGTGGTTGGTGATCGCGTGCGTCTCCACCGCCAGGCGCAGCAGCCGCAGCCCGTTGTCGAGGTCGTGCTCCCAGACCGGCTTCTCCCACTCGAAGAGGTTCTCGCCGCCCCAGATGTCGTTCACCAGGAGGTCGAGCCCGCCCTGCTCGGCCTCGACCCGCTTCGCCACGGCCGCCACCTCGGCGGGGACGAGGTGGTCGGCGCGGACGGCGATCCCCCGCCCGCCGGCCGCCGTCACCAGCGCCGCCGTCTCCTCCAGCGTCTCCGCCCGCCCGTACTCCGAGCGGTGCCCCTCGGCGCTGCGCCCGGTCGCGTAGACCGTCGCCCCGGCGGCGCCCAGTTGCACCGCGATCCCGCGCCCGGCGCCCCGGGTCGCCCCGGCGACCAGTGCGACCTTGCCCTTGAGCGGCTGTGCCATGTCGTGCCCTTCGTCCGCGCTTCCTCCGACACCACCGATGCTGCCGTGGAATCCCGACACCCGCTGTCGGGATTCCGGACGTCATGTCCCCGTCCGTCGGGTGCGGTCCGGTCGTGCCGTCCTGCCCGGGATCCCCCGCGCTCCCCGGCGGCTCGGTACGGGGAGCGCGGGCCCGCGAGCCGCCCCGTCAGGTCACGTTGAGGCGGGCCGCCAGGCGCAGCAGGCCCGGGGACAGGCGGCTCAGGAAGCGGGCCGCCCTGGCCTCGGGGGTGACCGGGACGACCGGCTTGCCGGTGCGGACGGCGTGCAGGATCGCGGCCGCGACCTTCTCCGGTGGGAAGCCCCGGCGGGCGTAGAGCTTCGCTGCACGGGCCTGCTTGGCGGCCTGCTGGTCGGCGGTGGTGGCGGAGAACGTGGAGGTGCGGGTGATGTTGGTGTTGACGATGCCGGGGCAGATGGTCGAGACGCCGATGCCGTGCCCGGCCATCTCGGCGCGCAGGCAGTCGGAGAGCATGAAGACGGCCGCCTTGCTGGTGGCGTAGGCGGTGAGCGCCTTGGACGGCAGGTAGGCGGCGGCCGAGGCGAGGTTGACGAGGTGACCGCCCTCGCCGCGTTCGGCCATCAGCGAGCCGAAGGCGCGGCACCCGTGGATGACGCCCCAGAGGTTGACGTCCAGGACGCGCTGCCACTCCTTCTCGGTGGTCTCCAGGAACGTCCCGGAGTGACCGATGCCCGCGTTGTTGACCACCACGTCGGGCACGCCGTGCGCGGCGGCGACCGTCCCGGCGAAGGCGTCGACGGCGGCGCCGTCGCTGACGTCGACCCGGTAGGCGTGCGCCGGCGGGCCGATCAGGGAGGCGAGTTCGGCGGTGCGCCGGGCCGCGTCGAGGTCGAGGTCGCAGACCACCACCCGGGCGCCGTCCTCGGCGAAGGCCAGTGCGGTGGCCCGGCCGATGCCGCTGCCGCCGCCGGTGACGACGACGAGCGGGCCGGTGCCGGCCGGGTCGGGGGCCTGCCCGGCCTCGACACCGGCGGTGAACTCGCGGACCATCCCGGCCACGGCGGTTCCCTTCTCCAGGAGGGCGGACCAGTGGGTGGCGTGCAGGGAGCGGCGGGTCAGCTTCGGCACCCAGCGCTCCAGCCCCTCGGAAAGGTACTCGCCGACGTAGTGGTCCCGGGTGAGGGTGATCAGCTGGACCGGCACCTCGGTGGGCCGCTCGCGCGGATTGCGCAGGGTGGGGCGCATGTTGGCCCGGTAGAGCTCGATGCCGCGCACCGCGTCGCGCCGCAGGGTGGGCTGCGGGTGGCCGGGTCGCGGGCTGACGGCCTCCAGGTCGCGCAGCACCCGGGGCCAGGCGCGGGCCAGGCCGAGCCGCCAGATGCCGGGGGCGAGGTAGGGCAGGTGGAAGGCGGTGATGTACCAGGAGTGCACGCCCTGCGCGAGCAGCTGCCGGAGGTGGCGCGGGGTGGGGCGGCGGTAGCGCTCGCGCATCCAGTAGCCGATGTGGTCCAGGCAGGGGCCGGACATGGTGGTGTAGGAGGCGATCCGCCGCTCGGCGCCGGGCGCGGTGACGGCCTCCCAGGACTGCAGCGAGCCCCAGTCGTGGGCCACCACGTGCACCGGGCGGTCGGGGCTGACCGCGTCGGCGACGGCGAAGAGGTCGGCTGCCAGGTGTTCCAGCCGGTAGCCCTCGCGCGAGCCGGGCACGCCGGACTCGCCGGCGCCGCGCACGTCGTAGCGGACCACGTGGTGGTCGCGGGCGAGGTCGGCGGCGATGTCGTCCCAGACCGCGTGGGTGTCCGGGTAGCCGTGCACCAGCAGGACGGTGGGCGCGTCTGGGGCGCCGTCCTCGAAGACGGCGAGCGGCAGCCCGCCGGAGTGGACGGTCCGGCGGCGGGTGGTGGTCATCGGGTCGCCTCCTGGGCGGTCGCCTCGGTGTGGGCCGCGGTCCAGCGCCGCACGTGCGGCAGGTCGTCGTCGAGCCAGTAGGCGCCCCCGTGCTCGTCGTCAGGGGTGTCGGTGACCACCAGCAGCTCCTCGAACTTGATGCCCACCGCGCGGAACCCGATGTGCGGCTCCACCGCCCACAGGCCCGGGGTCGGCGCGTGCCGGGACGACCGGCCGTCCGCCCAGAGCGGGGACCGGCCCTGCAGGCGCTCGCCGATCAGCTCGCGGCCGAGCGTCTGGAGTGTACGCACCCCGAAGCCGAGGACGTTGACCCCGGCCGGGCCGCGGCTGGTCGTCCGGGTGACCTGGTGGCCGATCACCCGGCCCGGGTAGACCCGGTGGCGGTTGTCGTAGCCGTGCGCGGCGATCTGGGCGTCCACCGCCGCGTACACCTCGTCGAGCGGCCGGCGGGCGCGGACCTCGGCGAGGATCAGCTCGCGGTAGACCTGGAGGTCGGCGGCGAGCCGGTCCCAGACCGGGTTCTCGCCGACCTTGCCGCCGTAGCCGATGTCGGCGGTGTAGCCGTCCACGATCGGCGCGCAGTCCAGCACGTACGGCATGCCCTCGGCGAGCCGGCGGCTGCCGGCGAAGAACTGCAGCGGAGTGTGGAAGTGCCGGAAGGCGGTGCGGTCGCCGAACCAGGCGAAGGGGACGTGGAAGAAGTCCCGCACGCCGGCGGCGACCAGGCACCGGCGCAGCCGGGCCGTGGCCTGCCGCTCGGTGACGCCCGGTTCGATCCAGGCGGCGACCTGTTCGGCGCAGTGGTAGGCGAGTTGCTGGACCTCGCGGAAGCGGTCCAGGTCGTGGTCGGTGAACGGGAAGGCCGGGGTGCGGGGCAAGGCCGGGGTGCGGGGCACGGCGGGGCTCCTAGAGGTCGAGGACGAGGGTCTCGCCCGCGGCGGCCCGGGAGACGCAGGGCAGCAGGACGCCGGCGGCGCGCTGCTCGGGGGTGAGACGGCGGTCGCGGTGGTCCGCGGCGCCGGACAGCAGCCGGACCTCGCAGGTGCCGCAGAACCCCTGGTGGCAGGAGTACGGCAGGTCGGGCCGCGCCTCGCGGAGCACGTCCAGGGCCGACCGGTCGGCGGGCACGTCCAGGGTCGGGCCGTCCGCGCCGAGGCGGACGGCGAACGGCTCGCCGCCGGTGATCGGCGCGGCGCCGAAGCGCTCGAAGTGCAGGGCGCCGGCCGGCGATCCGTCCAGCGCCCGCTGGACGGCGGCCAGCATCGGGGCCGGGCCGCAGCAGTAGACGGCGGCGCCGCGCGGGGCGTGGGCCAGCAGCTCCGCGCCGGTGGGCGCGCCGCCGTGCTCGTCGTCGGTGCGCAGGTGCACCCGGCGCGGGTCGAGGGCCCGCAGCGCCTCCGCGTACGGGAGGGTGTCGGCGCTGCGGCCGACGTGGACGAGGTGCCAGTCCAGGCCGTGGCGCCGTGCCTCGTGGACCATCGGCAGCAGCGGGGTGATCCCGATGCCGCCGGCCAGCAGCAGGACGGCCGGCTCGGCGCAGAAGGCGAAGCCGTTGCGCGGGCGGCGGGCGGTGAGGCGGGTGCCGGGGTGCAGGTCGGCGTGGATCTCTACCGAGCCGCCGCCGCCCCCGGGCAGCCGGCGGACGGCGATCCGGTAGGCGGTGCGGTCGGCCGGGTCCCCGCAGAGCGAGTAGTGGCGCTCGCGGCCCGAGGGCAGCGCCAAGCGCAGGTGCGCGCCGGGCTGCCAGGGCGGGAGCGCCCCGCCGGAGGGGTCGCCGAGCAGCAGTTCGACGACGTCGGTGGCGATCACGCGGCGGGCGGTGACGACGAGTTGCAGCGGCGGAGTGGGTCGGCTGAGCGGGCGCCGCGGGCTGCGGCGCAGCAGCGGGCCGCCCAGGGCCGGGCTGTAGCGGTCGCCGAAGGCGGTGAGGCGCCGCATGAACCGGTCCGCGCGAGGGCGGCCGTAGAGGTCCGGGGGCGGGTTGTGCAGGTCCATCCGGGCGACTCTCCTGGCGTCAGTGGGCGGCGGCGCGGGCGGCCGGGGAGGTGGCGAGGTATCCGAGGGCCTGGCTGGAGGAGCCCTCCTGGGTGGGGTGGTAGCCGGGCCGCAGGTAGCGCAGGCCGGAGCGGAGCGAGCGGACCGGGTCGGGCAGCAGGCCGCGCCGGGCGAGCCGCCGCGCTTCGCGCCAGCTCGGCCGGATCCGGCCCTCCAGGGTGGGGTCGGCGGCCAGCAGGAACCGGGCCCCGCGCACCCAGAGGTGGACCAGCAGCGGCCCGGAGACGGCCATGCCGCGGATCCGGCGGCCGTAGCCGGGGTCGAGGTGGACCATCAGGTCGTAGGCGACGCTGCGGTGTTCGACCTCCTCGGCGCCGTGCCAGCGCAGCAGGTCCAGCATCGTCGGGTCGGCCTTCGCCCGGTCCAGGCCCGGGGAGTTGAGCGCCCAGTCGCCCAGGAAGGCGGTGAAGTGCTCGATCGCGGCGACGAAGGCGACCCGCTCGATGATGTTCTCGCGCCGCCGCACGGGCGGCAGGCCCGGCTTGTCCCCGAGGACGCGCTGGAACAGCCAGGCGATCTGGCGGACGTACGGGCGCGGGTCGAGGCCCTGGGCGAGCAGGTGGTCCAGCACCTTCTGGTGGGCCTCGGCGTGGATGGCCTCCTGGCCGATGAAGCCCAGTACCTCCTCGCGCAGTCGGTCGTCCCGGATCAGCGGCAGCGCGTCCTTGAACACCTTGACGAACCAGCGCTCGCCCTCGGGGAGCAGGAGGTGCAGGACGTTGATGACATGGGTGGCCATCGGCTCGTCCGGGATCCAGTGCAGCGGCAGCCCGGTCCAGTCGAAGCGGACGTCCCGGGGCTCCAGGACGAGGCTGTCGTGGATCCGGGTGGCGGGGGCGGCGACGGCGGGAACGGGTGTGGTGGTGCGGGGCATGGAGGCCCTCCTGACCTGGGGGCGGGGTGGCTCGGCTCGCGCGGCTCCAGGCAACCTACTCGCGGGTAGCGCCTGCTACAAGGGATTCGGCGACTCTTATCGACATCGAGTCTAATAAGTGATGTGCATCGGGCGGCACCCCGGGAAACGCGAAAGCCCCGCCGAATCCGACGGGGCTTGCGGGCGCGGCCGAGCGCAGGCCGGTCAGGCCGGGGCACAGCCGGCGTGGACCGGCCGGGACCGGTCAGGACCGGCCGGGGTCAGACCGCCATCGCGAGCATCAGCGGCGCGGCCCGGGCGGCCAGCAGCTCGGCGGCCGCCTTGAGCCGGTGCACGTTGTCGACCGGCATCGAGGTGGCCAGGCAGCCGACCGTGCTCCCCGCCGTCACCGGCACGGCGGCGCAGACGGTGCCGAGCGCGTACTCCTGGATGTCCAGCACCGGCACGGTGGCCGGCTGGCGCTCCAGCCGGTGCATCAGCCGGTCGGCGTCGACCACCGTCCGCGAGGTGAGCCGGGCGACCGGGTGACGGGAGAGGTGGTCCAGGCGGGCTTCGTGGTCGAGCTGGCTGAGCAGGCACTTGCCGATCGCACTGGCGTGCGCGGTGGCCCGGAAGTCCACCCACTCCTGCACCGCCGGCGCGTGCTCGCCGGCGGCCACCGCCTCCACCGACAACTCGCCGTCGTGGTACCGGGTGAAGTACACCGCCGCGCCCAACTCGTCCCGCAGCTCGGCGAGTTTGCGGTCCAGCCGGGCCCGCACCAGCTGCTCCCGGTTGCGCTGCCCGAGCAGCGCGAAGGTGCCGCCGAGCACCCAACCGCCGTCCTGGCACTGGAGGTAGCCCTCGATCTCCAGGACCTCGGCGAGCCGGCGGACGGTCGGCAGACCCAGGGACGTCTCCCGGGCGAGGGAGACCAGGGTGGCACCGCCGGGGTGCCGGTCGACGGCCTCCAGCAGTCTGAGGGCGTGCTGCAGGGAGGTGAACGGACCGGGCACGCCCTGGTCCACCGTGGCGTGACGACCCGGGGCTGGTGTCGACATGTCGTCCCCTTCCGATGTCCCCCACGGAGTTACCCGCGGGTGTTCTCCAGCCTAACCACCTTGGGGCCTCCGCAGTTGCCGCTCCGCGGATATTCGTGCAGGTACGGTAAAGAACTTGACCGGCGGGGGTCTGAGGTGGTGGGCGCGGGCAGCACAACGGCCCCTCCCCCACTGCCCTGGGGGGAGGGGCCCGATGTGCGGCCGCCGGAGTGCGGGCCCCGGCGGCCGGTGAGGGTGGTTCGGAAGGATCCGGTGGGTCAGCCCTCGTCGCCGGCGCGGAGCTTGGTGACGGCGGCCTCCAGGCGGGCGCCGTACTCCTCGTCGGCCGCGTGGAAGTGGGCGAGGTTCTTCTCGACGATGTCGTCGCGCGTCACCTGTGCCAGGAAGCCCGCGATGTTGTCGATCAGGCGGGTCTTCTCACCGGCCGACATCAGCCGGTAGAGCTCACCGGCCTGGAAGAAGTCGTCGTCCTTGGTGTGGGCCGGCGTGGTGTAGGTGCCGGTGTGGCCGTTCACCGCGAGCGGCGCGGCGAGCGCGCCGTCGGTCTGGGCCGGGCCGTCGTACGAGTTGGGCTCGTAGTTCTTGCCGCGGCCGGACTTGTTGACGGCGGCGAGGCCGTCGCGGCCGTAGTTGTTCGCCTCGGTCGCCCGGGGGGCGTTGACGGCGAGCAGGGTGTGGTTGACGCCGAGGCGGTAGCGCTGGGCGTCCGCGTAGGCGAACAGGCGGCCCTGGAGCATCTTGTCCGGGGACGGGCCGATGCCGGGCACGAAGTTGTTCGGCGAGAACGCGGACTGCTCGACCTCGGCGAAGACGTTCTCCGGGTTCCGGTTCAGCACCAGGCGGCCGACCTTGACCAGCGGGTAGTCCGCGTGCGGCCACACCTTGGTGAGGTCGAAGGGGTTGAAGCGGTAGTCCGCGGCCTCGGCGACCGGCATCAGCTGGACGTAGAGCGTCCAGCTCGGGAAGACGCCGCGCTCGATGGCCTGGTGCAGGTCGCGCTGGTGGCTGTCGGCGTCGGCGCCGAGCACCTCGGCGGACTGGCCGCCGTCCAGCGAGCGGATGCCCTGGTTGGTCTTGAAGTGGTACTTCACCCAGAAGGCGTCGCCCTGCTCGTTGACCCACTGGTAGGTGTGCGAGCCGTAGCCGTTCATGTGGCGGTAGGAGGCCGGGATGCCGCGGTCGCCGAAGAGCCAGGTGATCTGGTGGGTGGAGGCCGGCGAGTGGGCCCAGAAGTCCCAGACGTTGTCGGCCTCCTGGACGCCCGTGAACGGGTCGCGCTTCTGCGAGTGGATGAAGTCCGGGAACTTGATCGGGTCCTTGATGAAGAACACCGGGGTGTTGTTGCCGACGAGGTCGTAGTTGCCCTCCTCGGTGTAGAACTTCAGCGCGAAACCGCGCGGGTCGCGCACCGCGTCGCTGGAGCCCAGGTTGCCCGCCACAGTGGAGAAGCGCAGGAACAGCTCGGTGCGCTTGCCGACCTCCGAGAGGAAGGCCGCCCGGGTGTACTGCGAGACCTCGTCGGTGACCTCGAAGTAGCCGTAGGCGCCGGAGCCCCGGGCGTGCACGACGCGCTCCGGGATGCGCTCGCGGTTGAACCGGGCCAGCTTCTCCAGGAGCTGCTGGTCCTGGATGAGCAGCGGGCCGTACTCGCCGGCCGAGGCCGAGTTCTGGTTGTCGGCGACGGGCGCGCCGGACTCCGTGGTCAGGATCTTGGACATGGAGGGTCCTTCAGGGTCGATAAGGCGTGCGTGGAGAAGGGAGTGACGGCGGTTCAGACGCCGAGCAGGCGCCAGACGGCCGAGCGGCGGCGGGAGGAGTG
>NZ_JBFAJO010000140.1:0-10290 GCF_040655255.1 Kitasatospora sp. NPDC050463 | reverse complement strand
GCCCGCCGGACGCGTCCGGCGGGCGGGCCGCACGGAAGGGGGTGCACGGCGTCTCGGGCGCACCGACGCGCGCCCGGTGGCGGAACGAGGGTTGACTGCGAACCCGGGGCAGAGGCTTGCGCATTCGGGCCGCGAACAAGAATCCTGCTGTTGTTCACCCTTAAGCACAAGAAAAGACGTCTTCGCGACAGATAAGTGAGCCTTAACTCCGTGCAGAGACTCGATCCCCGTTTGCTCGCCACCCTCGAAGCCGTCGTGCGCCACGGCTCCTTCAACGCCGCCGCACGCGAGTTGGGCTACAGCGCTCCCGCGGTCTCGCAGCAGATCGCCGAACTCGAACGCCGCACGGGGCTCAGAGTGCTCGAACGCCGCCCCGTGCGCGCCACCGCGGCCGGCGAAGTCCTCCTCGACGCCGAACAGGGGGTCCGGAGCGCGTTGGCAGCCGCAGCCATGGAACTCGACGCCATGCGCGCGGGTACCGCCGGACGGATCCGGCTCGGCGCCTTCGCCTCCGCTGCCACCAGCATCGTCCCGCAAGCGCTGGCACAGCTTCACACGACGTACCCCCAGGTCCAGGTCAGCCTCTCCCAAGTGGAGCCCGAGGCCGGCTACAGCCGGCTCAAGCGGGGCGACATGGACCTGGCCCTGAGCTACGACTACGACTTCATCCCCATGCCCCCGCCCCGGACGCTACACAGGACCCTGATCGCACGGGACCCGGTCGTGGCGGTGGTCCCGGCAGACCACCACCTCGCCGCCCGGGACGTCATCGACCTGGCCAGCCTCGCGTCCGAGACGTGGATCGCCGCTCCGGAGGCCGCGCTGCGCCTGGAACTGCTCGCCCAGATCGCCAAGACGCCCGGCTTCCAGGCCCGCCTGGAGTACGAGGGCGACGACTTCAACACCGTGCTCGGCTTCGTGGCCGCGGGCCTGTGCGTCGCCGTCATGCCGCAGCTGGCCCTCCCCCGCAGCATCAGCCGGGTCGTGGCACGCCCGCTGGCCGAACCGGAGTTGACCCGCTTCATCTACGCCGTCCGCATCGACACCCGGCACGCGCCGCGGGCCCTTCTGGCTCTGGAAGAGATGCTCACGGCGCAGGCGCTGGCTCCCGTTGCCTGAGGTGGACGGCACCCGTACCGCGTGCCGAGTCCCGCGGTGGCCTCCCGCTACTCCGGCGAGAGGCCCTGGTCGGCGGTGAGGCGATCCCGCCACTCGGCGACGGCGGCGGGAGACATCGCCGCCAGCCGGGCGATCGCTTCGTCGTCCCGCCCGTCGCTCCAGCTGAGGACCCGGGTCAGGATCGTGTTCCGGACCAGTCGGATCTCCTTGAGCACCTCATCGAGGCAGCTCCTCACCGGTGGCAACGAGCCTCTCGTCGACCGCCACTCGCTCCCCGGCCGCTGTTCCCACAGGCAGGGCACAAGGCCGGTGAGGAGCACGCTCAACACACAGTCGGTGGCGGCGGCGAGACTCGCACCCACGACCTTGGCGGCGTCCCAGCTGCTTCGTCCGGCCTCGCTGCCCCGGAGCCGGAGCCGGGCTTCGACCGGTGTGCGGTCGCCGCAAGCGGCCGCGCGGTAGGCGTACAGGGCCGCACCGTGGCCGTAGAAGGTATGACCAGCCACCGTCCTGGCGAGCTGCCCCAGCTCACCGCCACCATGGCCGCCGCCGTCACCGCCGGCCAAGGCACGCACCGGCCGCCCTGGCTCGCAGGAACGAAGGCATCCCGCGGTCGGGCGGACGATGCTCCGAGCGGCGCAGCCGTCGTGCCGTGCCGGGTGGTTCGGTAGCACGCTGGTGGCAGGGCGGTCCGGCCGTGAACCCCGAGCACGGCCGGCCCCCTGACGGCTCCATGCCCCGATCCCACCTGAGAGGCCTCAATGGCGATCTTGATGAAGACCGAGCTTCCCGGCACCACCACGGACCAGTACGACGCCCTGAACAGCAGGCTCCAGGCCCTGCCCGGCGATACCTTCGCGGGCTGCATCTCCCACGCCTGCGTGGCGACCGGCACCGGACTCGAGATCTACGACCTGTGGGAGTCGCGGGAGGCCATGCAGACCTTCATGGGCATCGTGATGCCGATCGCCCAGGACATGGGCCTGCCTCCGGGCACCGAGCCCGAGATCCACCAGACGCACGCCCACTGGACCCCGTAGGACAACCTCAGGGGCCGGGAGCGGAGGCGCGTCCGGAGCCGTGACGGCGGTGCAGCAGGAGAATCGGTGCGCCGGTGCGCGCCGCAAACCCCCCGCGGCGCGCGCACCGGGGAATCCGGCCCCGGCCGGCAGCCGTGGGGTCCTGACGCGAACCGGTCCCGCAGGTGACCTTCATGTCCGCCGGTGGCGAGACGCACATCCCGGTCGTCACGCGGCGGACATCACCACCAGCGGTTCGGCCGCACCCGGTGCAAGGCGGTCCGGCCGTGCCAGCACGACCGGCCGGCGACCGAAACCCTGTGGCACACAATCCGGCGGCCCGTGTCGCTTTCAACGGCGTGTCTGTGCAGTCCGCCGGGTCCTTGTCGACGTTCGAGGGGTGGAACTGCCGGACACCGAGATCAAGCTGTTCGGCGCACCCTGGTTGTTGGCGTACGCCTCCCGCCGCACCACCGTCCGTCCCGCTTGTTGCCACCGATGACCTCGAACGCGTCGGTGGGGAACTGAGACCCGCGGTCACGCAGGCCCGAGGTCCTGCAGCTGTGGCACCTGCCGGACCTCGCCCGTGCCCGGCTCGACCGTGAACCGGGTCCGCATCGGGCCGTCGCCCCGGCGGGAGAGGAGGGTGAGTTCGGTGCCTCCGAGGTGGTGCCCAGGCGGGCGGGCAGTAGGGGCGCGAGCCCGCGCGGGTCCCGGGTCCGCCCCAGGACAGGTGGGGTGTGAAGTCGTCCGCCCGACCCCGGCAGCGGGGGAAACGCTCCACCAGCGAGCCGTGGAGCGCCTGCCACGGGCCGGGCCGCCACCCGCCGGGTCGAGCCAGACCGTGGCATCGTGGCGGTGGGGGAAGTGGCGCACCCCGCGCAGACGCGCGGTGAACGGGGCGTGCTCGGCCGCGACCGCGCCCAGCAGCGGGAGGGCGGGCCCTGACTGGGAGTTTCGTCCCTGATTCCGAGGCTCATGTTCCTCGCCAGGTCGGGGTGCTCTCGCCGGTGAGTCGGCGGGTCATGAGGTTGATCATCGCGACGTGGACCATGGCTTCGGAGCGGGCCGGGAGGGCTTCGTAGTCGCGGGCCAGGCGCCGGTGGTGCATGAGCCAGCCGAAGCTGCGCTCGACGACCCAGCGGCGGGGCTGGACGACGAAACCCCTGGTCGCCGGGGTCGCGGCGGACGATCTCGACGTCGATGCCCAAGGTAGCGCCGTGCTCGATGACGGTGTTCTTGTAACCCATGTCGGCCCAGGCCTTGCGAATGGTCGGATGGTCGGCGGCGACCGCGGTCAGCAACTGCTTGCCGGCGGTGCCGTCCTGCACGCTCGCGTGCGATGTGTGTGGACAGGCGATGAGAGGTGAGGGGCCCCGACGCGCCGGCGCGGCCGGTACGCCTACACCGCTCCCCCGAGCCGCTGGTAGAGCACGTGCCGGGACCGTCGGGCACGGGTGACGAGCCCGGCCCGGTGGAGGATCTGCAGGTGGTAGGAGACGGTGGCCGGACTCAGGTAGAGCCGCTGGGCGATCTCCGTCGTGGAACGCGGTTGGCTCAGCTCGGCCAGGAGCTTCCGCCGCATCGCCCCGATCAGCGGGTGGTCCTGGGCGGGCGGGAGACAGTCGACCTGCGCGGCGGGATAGACGATGAGCGGAGTGCGCGGCGCCGGCGTCCCGGGCGGTTCCCCGGCGCAGAAGAGGGCCCGGTCGACGAAGACGCTCGGCGTGAGGATCACCGCTTCCGCGTCCAGCGTCAGCCGGTGGATGCTGTCCGTGCGGAGGTGGACGAGCAGTTCGCCGTCGCGCCATTCCAGGTTCGGGGCCAGCCGGTTGAGGGCCTCGGCGAGCCCGTACTGGGCGATCTCGGAGGCCCGGGCGGTGACGTCGGCTTCCAGTCGGGCGCGGATGGCCGGCCACGAGGGCTGCAGTGCCGCGTGCCAGAACCGCGCCATCTCGTCGGCGAGTCGGTGCGCGAAGTGGTCCTCCCCCCGGTCGAGGGCCCGCAGGAGCTGCCGCGGCGCCGGGTGGCCGGAACCGGGGTCCCAGGAGTGGCCGTTGACGGCCCCGGCCAGCTCGTAGCGGATCCGTTCCTGCGGGGTCGTCGCGATCTGGTGCAGCGCGGTGTCGATGTCGGTCAGGAAGGCCGGGGGTTCCGGCCGCAGGAAGTCCGGGGCGTAACCGAGGGAGCCTCCCGCGCCGACCACGGCCAGCAGCCCCAGCCGGTGCCGGGTCAGTGCGTCCGTGGCCCTGGTCCGCCAGGGCGGGGTCAGGGTGCCTGGGCTGAAGCCGACGAGGCGGAGCAGGTCCTTGGCCGAGCCCACCGGTGAGACCGCGAACCTCACGCCCCCCAGCCCCCGGGCGCCCAGGCGGATCCGGATCACACGCGTTCCCCCTTCGCCAGTCCCTTCGAAAGAAATCGAATCATTCGACCGGTCAATCGGCGTGCCGTTTCCTGGATTCACCGCACAGACCGGCCCCGAAAGGAATCCAGGACCCGTGATCGTTCACAAGAAGCTGGCCGCCGTCGCGACCGCCGTGGCAGCCCTCACCGTCGCCGCCACCGGCGCGGCATCCGCCCAGGCCGCCGAGCCCGCCGCCCACCACGTGGCCTGGGAGCAGGGCCAGGCGCCCGGCGCCCGGGCGGGCTCCCTCACCTCGGGCATCTACGTCCGGATCTACAGCCTGTACCAGGCGACCCCGGGCCAGTGCCTGGACGCCGACGCCACCGCCGGCGGCAACGGCACCAAGGTCCAGGTGTGGGGGTGCAACGGCACCACCCAGCAGGAGTGGCTGCTGTCCACCGACGGCAGCCTGCGGAGCGCGCGGTTCCCTGGCATGTGCCTGGACGCCGACACCAACGGCGGCGGCGCCAACGGCACCCGGGTGCAACTGTGGCAGTGCAACGGCACCACCCAGCAGCAGTGGTACCACCCCTCCGGGGACCTGGCCATCTACAACGTCCGCTTCAACAACGGCAACAACACCGTGCTGGACCGCGACACCAACGTCCCCGGCAACGGCGCCCAGGCCCAGCTGTGGGGCAAGAACTTCCAGTCCCAGCAGTGGTGGGACATCCGGACCGCGTGACGCCTCCGACGCCGTCGGCGCCGGTGCCCGGTGAACAGCACGTCTTGACACGGAGGGAACACGCATGACTGCAGCGGCACGTACCCGGAGGAAGCTCAGCGCGGGGGCCGTGGGGCTCGCCGCCGCGATCGCGTTCGCGGCGGGGGTGACGCCGGCCTCGGCGTCGGCACCAACCGCGATCGCGTCCCCCTCGCTCAAGGACGGGGAGATCGTGGAGCTCTGGAACTACAACAGCCAGCACTGCCTGTCGGTCGGCGCCGGGAGCACGGCGGGCGGGGCCGGGATCATCCAGTGGTCCTGTCACGGCGGCGCCGAGCAGTACTGGGGCCTCTACCCCATGCCGAACTCCGGCGGCGGCTACGAGGTCGTGAACAAGAACAGCGGCAAGTGCCTGGCCGATCCGGCGAGTTCGCCGAACGCCGGCGTCCAGCTGATCCAGTACGGCTGCGACAAGGGGGCAGAGCAGACCTGGTATTTCGACCGGAACCCGGACACGGGCTTCGCCCAGATGCGGAACCGGGCGAGCGGCCTGTGCGCCGCGGTCGGCGCTTCGAGCACGACGCCGGGCGCCCCGGTCGTCCAGTGGACCTGCTACGGCGGCGCCGAGCAGCGGTGGACGACCTCCGCCTGACCGCCGGCCGGCCGGCGTCTCGCGGCTTCTCCCTCACGAAGCCGCGAGACGACCCGCCGGGGCCGCGCCCCTCGCCCTCCCCGGGCGAGGGGCCCACCGGTTCCCGCACGGTCGCGCGCGCCGACCGGATCGCGGAGTCGGTGCCCTCCCAGCCTCCACACCGCCGCCTTCTCATGCCGGCCTGAGGCCGTTCGAGGTGTCGGCGACAGGCCGCGGGGCGGGCGCCATGCCGTCGGCCAGGCCCCGCAGATGGTGGACCGCGTCGTCCCGGCCCTGGCCGTACCAGTACGGGCCGGCGAGGGCCGTCGGATTGTGCGGGACGGCATCCGACGGGTCCGCCGCCCGGCGCCAGGAGCCTGCCAGCGCCGCCCGCATCCGATCAAACTCCTCCACCACCACCGCCGTGTCCACCCCCGCCAACAGCTCCGGAGCTGCCTCAGCAGCGAGGCCGGGTGCAGCCGGCTGACGGCCAGGCGTGCCCGGCGGGTGGTCTCCGTCTCCTCGCGCCAGTCGGTGCCGGCCGAGTACCCACGGTCCGCACCGAAAACCCGGCTCCGGTCAGCCAGCACCGGCGCATTGCCCTGATTCGCAGCGTCATGACCAGCGACGTGCCCGATCCGTCCAGCCTCGTGACAGCCCGAGAAGGCCCGACCGCGAGGCCTCGCGCTGGTTGGCCACCCAAAGCTCCACCTGGTCAGCGGAGTCCGTGACGGACTGGTTCGTGGTGTCGATCAGGTGGGTGGACCATCGTCGGTCACTGGCGGTCCAGTCGGTCCAGCGGTCCCAGGCCATCTCGGGCCAGCTGCCGTCGGTGATGACGTTCTGCCGGTACCGGGGGTCCTGGGCGTGCGCACGGTGCCAATCGGCCCAGCCGAGAAAGGCTTCGACAGCCGGGGTGTCCCATCGGCCCGGATCGCGTTCGGTGAGCCTGTGGCGCCGGATCTCGTCGGACACGTCGACCAGACACACCGCGATTCCCTCCAGCAGCGGTGCCGACGGAACGGCCAGGACCTCACCGAGCGGAGACTGGCCGGTCAGCAGCAGATCGAGTCCGCGCCGCTGGTACTCCAGCGCACGGCACACCCACATCTCGGTCGTGCGGTTCCGCCAGATCCGGTCCGCGTCGTCGGGAACACCGAGTTCGTCGAAGTCGTGCACGACGATCCCGCCGAGCCGTTCACCCAGAGTCCGGGCGATGGTGGTCTTCCCCGAGCAACTGGAACCCGTCAGTTTGAGCAGCACCCGGCCAGAGTGGCAGGTCGCCGCGGGACATTCCATGTGTTTCCCGGTGTTTCACGGCTCCGCACCGTCCTGCTCACAGCCATTCGTTGATGACCGCGACCAGGACCGTCGCCTCGTAGCGCACGGCAAGCTTGTCGTACCGGTCGCCATCGCGCGCTGCCGTTTCAGACGGTTGATCCCGCATTCCACCGCGTGGCGCACATTGGTGCCCTTGCCGGCCCCGAGGGTTCAGGTGAGGACGCGCGGACTGCAGCGGGCAAGAAGGCGCGAACCATGGTTACGCAGGATCACCAACGGACCGCGACGGCGAGTGAACTCAGATCACCAGATCACGGAGCCCTACCAGTACTGGACCTCAAGTAGCCGCACCCGCCGACCCGACCGACACCAGACCGGGCCAACACCCGGTGGTCGTGACCGCCGCCGTCTACAGCCGGCGGTCACGACCACCGACCCATTCGTGATCATGGTCTGTGGAAGCCCCCGTGCCTGACAGCTCTTGCAGCTCGGCACCCCACCCCGGGGCGGCCGGTCTCCGCGCGGTGAGACCCCGCCGGACCCTGGATCGCCGCGTCAACACTCTGGCCCTGTGCGAGGGCCTTGCATCACACGGCGACTGCGGACCGTAGAGGCCTGATCAGTCGGGCATCATCCCCAACTGCTTCATCATGGCCACGGCATCCCAGCTCCACCAGCCTTCCTTGGCCTTGCCCTCCTCAAAGCGCCAGACAGTCATTCCGGCGGACTCGATCATCTTGTTGCTGGCCGGCATGCCCATGAACTCGCCGA
Organism: Kitasatospora sp. NPDC050463; assembly: GCF_040655255.1. Classification (NCBI taxonomy): domain Bacteria; kingdom Bacillati; phylum Actinomycetota; class Actinomycetes; order Kitasatosporales; family Streptomycetaceae; genus Kitasatospora; species Kitasatospora sp. NPDC050463. Next base: position 2,401 of record NZ_JBFAJO010000140.1, on the reverse strand, counting down.
TGTGCGTCCCGCGCCAGATCCACCGGGTGCACACCTGGTCGCCCTCGGCGATCTGGCTCTGGATGTCGAAGGCGAAGTCGAAGGCGCGGCGGTAGCGCTCGATCATCTCCTTGACGGCCGCCGGGCCAACGGTGTCGGCGTCCATCGACGGGTCGTGGTCGACGTAGTCGGGTGCGACCAGCTCGTCGATCGCGGTCATGTCCCCGTTCGACGGTTCGATCAGCATCCGGCGGGCTGCCTCCTTGAGGAGCTGCTCGTCGCGGACCAGATCCAGGTTGGTGAAGATCGGTGGCTCCTGGCACAAAGCCACCATCTCCTGGAAGATCCGGTCGGTCTCCGGCAAACCGGAATTGCGCATCGCCGCCTCGTACGAGGGGAACTCGACGATCTCCACGACATGCCGGGCATCCTCCCGATCGGCCCCGACCATGGTGTGGGTGGCGGTCCGCTTCCCCTCGGTCAATTCGATCCAGCTATCCATCAGCCGGTTGAGCTCGTCCGGCCGCTCGGTGCGGCACTCGACGATCTGGACAAAAGTCATCGTGAACCTCCTGGTCCCACGCTCGCCGGCGAACGCCACCGCGTCTGCCGATGCTGACTCCACTGTGCCCCGGACGGCGACACGCCGCGCTCCGGCGCTGCGAGGCGCGGCTGAGGCCGGTCTCCCACCCAGCGCGCCCGGCGATGATCGCGGCGTTCGTGCAGACTCGGGTGCTGGACGCGGAGCAGGCGGAGCTCCGGCGCAGCATGGTAGAGCTGCTCGCCTACTAGGCCGCCTTCGGGACGTGCGCCTGCCGTACGCCAATCAGGCGCCATCCGGGCACCGGCTCGGGGCACTGCCCACCGACCTCGGCCTGCTCGTCAACGGCCACGTCCCCGCTGACGAGACCGCCAAGCTGGTCCTCCAGCACCAGGTCCTGGTGAACTCCCACATGACCGGCCTCATCGCCGGCGGCTACTACGCCACCGAGGGCGTCGCCGTCGCCGAGACCGAGATCCTGCGGGACATCACCGACCGGTACGGCGAGCTGACCTGCGGGGCGGGCGGCGCGGCGTTGAAGAGCCTGGACTACTCCTACCGGCTCCACCTCGACGAGGGCCACGGGGCCGCGCAGGTCGGCGGCATGAGCGTGGAGGAGGCGCACATCGAGGGCCTGACCCGGTTCATCCGTCGGGGTGACCTGTACGGCCTCGACCTGCCGCAGGCCCTGGAGGGCTTCCTGCAGATCTTCAGCGCGATGGCACACTGGTGGACCCAACTCGCCAACCGTGCAAGGGAACTGAACTAGTGTCCGAGACTGTCGCCGCCGCCGGCTCCGGCCCCCAAGTCCGCAGCGGCGGCTGCCTGTGCGGGTGGATCCGCTTCACCGTCACCGGCCCGGTGGACGACCCGCACGTATGCAACTGCGCAGACTGCGCCAAACGCTCCGGCGCGCCGTTCATGTGGTGGGTCGGCTTCGCGACGGCCGGGCTGGAGTGGACCGGCGAGGGCGGCGAGCCGACCTGGTACGACACCTACCCCGGCAAGACCAGCCGCGGCTTCTGCGGGACGTGCGGCAGCCACATCGCCGCCCGCGACTACGGCGACGACACGATCATCGGCATCCTCGCCACCGCACTCGACCACTACGGCACCGACCCGGACCTGGTCCCCCCCAACCTCAACCGGGTCGCCGAGGCCGCCGACTGGCTCGCCCAGTGCGACACCCGGCCCGTCGTGGCCGGCTGAGATCCCGGACCCTGCGGGGCGGGCGCACCTGACAGCGCCCGCCCCGCAGGCCCACCACCACCGGGCCGTGCCGGGACCACCTCCACCCCGCTCCTGCCGCCACCGTCCTGACCGGCGAACTCCGCGACCTGGACGAACTGCTGGACCGCCCCGAGCTGCGCGGGCTGATCGATCTCTCGCAGCCGGCGGCCGTTCTGCTCCTCGCGGTCCTGCACTTCGTCGACGACGACCACGCCCGCGCCGCCGTGCGGGCGATCCACACCCGGCTCACCCCGGGAAGCCACCTGGGCGACTGTCCCAAAAAGGACCCCTGAAACTGCGGTGGTGGCGCCCACTTCGGCCGCCTGTACATCAGCGTAGGACGCGGCAACCCGGGTGTCGATCAGCCCCAGGCCTGGGGCGGGTGCTACTCCGGCAATCCAGCCGCGATGGAAGCACTGAGTGATACTGCAGCTCCAAACCGGTGGTCAACCACGGACCCCAGCTGCGATGCTGCCGGGGCGCGAACCGGGGAGGGGATCATCCAGTGGGCACACCGAAGTCCGTGGTCTTCGACAGGAAGAACCACCATCTCGTCCTACTGAACTTGATTGGGTGATGTCGGGGCTGTTCGCCTGACGGTGGGGCTGTGGATCCGGTAGCCCTGGGGCATGAGGTACGCGCAGGGCGGCG
>NZ_JBFAJO010000139.1:0-10510 GCF_040655255.1 Kitasatospora sp. NPDC050463 | reverse complement strand
GCCCATCTGATCGACGCCTGCCTCACCGAGACCGGACTGATCATGGACGGCTGAGCTCAGCAACAGCCGACATCACGCAATCAAGCTCAGTAGCGCGGTAGACAAGAAAGCGGGGCGCAGCGGGCGGCCGCCCCGAAGGGGCAGGCACGGCCAGCAGACCGGTGAGCGGGCCGCAGCGGCGGCTATGGCACTACAGATGATCTTGTCGGCTACGTTTCGTCCGTGACGAATCAGCAGCAGGGCGACATCCACGACATCCGTGAGTGCGGTTGGTGTGGGGAGGAGATGACCTACCCGCTGCGGCGCTGCGAGGACAGCTGGGAGTTGTGCGCCGCGTGCGGCGCGTGCTTGTGCGATGACGAGGAGGGCGACGAGGTCTGCTGGAAGTACCGCGACCAGTCGCGCCGGTGCTGACGACGGCGTGCTCGTGGTGGTGTTCGTCGTCCTGGTGCGCGTGGCTGGTGGGGTTGTCGGCCCGAGGTCACGGCGGTACGTGATCCGGATGACGTGCGGTACACGAGTCCGCGGCTGTCGGCGAACCAGCCCTGGCTCGATCCGAGCGGCCAGGAGTCGGCCAGGGGCGAAGCCGCGGTGCCGGGTGCCGGCACTTCTCGACGAAGACCCGGCCATCGTCCTTGGCCTCGGTCACCCCGGCCCGAGCGGCCGCCTGGACCGGCTCAGGGAGCAGCAGGCCAGACCGAGCGCACACCGCAACCCCGGCCACGTCGCAATCCCCCTCTACGCCAGCGCCGACACCCGGGCGACCCCTGGGCACTGTCATCCGCGAGCTGGACCCCAACGGGGCGGACTACTCGATGGTGATCCTGGACAACCAGGCGGTACCTGCCAAGGTCGACACGGTCGTCTCCCTCATGAAGCTGCTCTGGCACGGGCACCGCGACCGCCACCCCGGAGGACAGACCAGCGCACCCATCACGGTGGAAGCCGCCCACGCCGCCGTCCACATCGCGGTGCTGCTCGTCCAGCTCCTCAGCTCCAGCTCCGTGACCCGGACTCCCTGAGCGCTCCTATGCCGACAGCGGGGCAGCTTGTGGTCGCCGCCAGGTTCCGTCACGGTGGGACGGTGACGAAACCTCACCAGTCGCCGGTGCGTGTCTGCGCCGGGCCCCGCTGCGGCCGCCTCCTTCCGGCGCCGGCCGCGACCGGCCGGCCCGGCTTCTACTGCGGGCAGGCGTGCCGTCAGGCCGCGCTGCGCAAGCGCCGCCTCGACGAGCAGGCCCCCGCACTGCGGGTGCAGGCCCGGAACCTGCTGGACACGCTCGATCCGGCGCTGGCCGCCGAGGTGCTCGGGCGGCTGGAAGAGATGGACGGTGAGCAGCTCGACCTCACCGTCCGGCACGCCCAGGCCGTGGCCGAGCACCGGGCGGCCCTGCACCAGGTCCTCAGTGTGGAGGATCTCCCGGTCGGCGTCCGACCGGCTGAGGACTCAGTCGTACCGGCGTCGGGATCCCGTCCGGCCGGACGCGGTCCGCGTCCCGGGCCCGGCCAGCAGCCCGTCCCGGCCGAGCTGCTCGGTCTCTTCCTCGAATCCCGCCCCCTGTCCGCAGGCGAGAGCGGGTAACTGCTGGCGATTGGGCTACCGGGCCCAGCCGTCGGCCTGCTCCTCGTCCAGCGACTCGTCCAGGTCGGCCATACCGATGCCGTGGAACAGCTCCAGCTCCTCCGCCTGCGCCACCGACGAGATGCGCCGCCCGCTGGACTCCACCAGCGCCACCGCGTCCCGCTTGAACTCCCCCGAGTACCTCGCAGTACCCATGAGGACATCCTCTCGACGGACCCCAAGATCCGCTTCTCAGAGGTCCACTCGGCGGGGTAAGGCCCACTAGATGTCAAGCCCGGCGAAGGCGAGTGCCCCGCGGACGCAGGCCGCACGCTGTGCAGGATCAGCGGCCGCCTCCTCACCTCTACCGCCACCACTTCCAACCTCGGGCCCTGGCCTCCTGCCGCACCTGCCGCGACCTTGCCGAAGCGGCACCGACCCGCCCCTGCGCCCAGGAACGCTACGACCTCCTCCAGGCCGACGCCCCCGCCGGCCCGCTGCGCGAGGACCTCCTCACCGCGCTGCGCCGGGGCGCGCGCATCGCGATCTGAATCACCGGCCGGGCGACCGTCCTCGCTCGGCACTACGCCGGCCTCGACGAGCTGACCAAGGGCGCTGGTCCGGCCGCTGCGGCGCTCGCGGCCGGCGGCCCGTCCGTCACGCCGGCCCGCATCAAGGACACGGGCCGCCACCAGTACCTCGTCGTCCTGCCCTTCGACGCCCCGCCCCTGATTGCCCGCGGACCGCTGCCTCTCAGGCCCCGTCCGGCCTCACCATCCTGCCCGCCGCGCCCGCCCGCTGAGCGTGGGCCGACGCGCGGCCTGCGCTCAGGCCCGGGCCGCCTGCAGCGCCGGCTGCAGACCGTCCCCACCCACCCGGACGTGTGCGACGGCCTCGCCGCTTGCGAATCGGTCGGGGGGAGCGGAACCGGCGAGCGCGTTTCACGTGTCCCCTCAACTGGTGGTCACATGACGGACGATCACGCACCGCGCCTCGCTGTGGGGGAGCCCCGCTCCTCCGCGAGGTGAAGCCGAGAGCACCATGAAGGAGATCCGATGATCGGTGGCATGCTGTTCCTTCTGGCCTGTGGGCTGACCTTCGTCGTGGCGGTGGTCATGGCGGTGCGCGGGACCCGGAAGGCCGTGGGAGCCACGCGGGTGGGCACGGGGATCAAGGGGTTGGCGGAGCAGCCGGGTTGGCGTCTGCACCACCTGAAGTCGCCCCGCTGGGAGGGCCACCTGGCCCACTTCCCCTGGCTGACCGCCCAGACCCGCCCGAGCGAGACGGCGAGCGGGCCGCTCACGCTGACCGGGCCGCTCACGGGCAAGGAGGTGACGGTCTCGATCCTCATCAAGCAGCTGGACGGCGACGTCGACATCTGGCTGGCCGTCTGCACCAAGCTGGCGCAGCCGCTCCTGCGGGCCACGCTGGAACGCGACTGGAGCAGCGCGGCACAGCACATCCGGTGGCCGCAGGGCCTGGTCTACGGCCCGCGCGGCGAGGACACCGCCGCTCTGGAGGAGGCGCTGCTGCACGGCGGACTGGAGGAGCGGCTGCTGGCCGTCGGGGCGCCGGCGGTGTCCTTCCTCGGCAGCGAGGTGTGCCTGCTGTGGCACCCGATCCCCGACGGCCGGGCGCTGGGGGCGCTGACCGCGGCGGTGGCGGACCTGCTGCCCGTCCTGGTGCGCGCGGCCGCCCACCAGGACGGCCCGGCCGACGGGCCCACCGGCGACGGCCCGGCCCAGGCCCCGCAGGCCTGAGCCGGCCGGCCGCCACCCAGCGGTCTCAGCGCGTGGTGCCTCAGCGCTTGGTGCCGTCCACGATGACGGGCGTGCCGTTGGCATCGCAGGGGCTGGCGTGGGCGCCGCGGCCGCGGCCGTAGGCCTCGTTGAGGTTGACCGCGCGCAGTCGGGCCAGCAGGCCGATCCGGGCGCGCAGGGCGTCCGTCTCGGAGCGGATCAGCCGGTCGACGGCCACCGCGTCGCCGTCGGCGAGCGCGCGCAGGGCGTCAAGCTGAACGGCCTTCAGCTCGGCCAGGACCACCAGGTCCTCCTCCGCCCACCCGGGCTCACGGCTGTACTCGATGCTGCTGCCCGAAACGGTGAGGCGTTCGAAGACGGCGGCGAGGCGCCCTTCGGACGCACGCTGCGAATCTACTCGCGCAACGACGTGGCTCGACCACGACTTCACCGACGACCATGGAACCCACAATTCCCTGTTGAATCGGCGTGTCTGAGCCGTTTGAGAGGGGTCGCCGGTGAGCTGGCGGGTGTTCTGGGTGCCGCAGGATGCGGCTCGGCACAACGGTGTTCGGGCCGGGCTGGTTGAGGGCTGGAAGGATCTTGCCGAGCGGGAGGAAGCTGTCGGGGTACGCGCGGGCGATCCGATCTTCCTGTCCCCTGACTACCGCATCGATCCGCTTCTCGCTCTCTACGGGCAGTCGCGTGTCTTCCGCGGCTACACCGCCGAGACCCGGCGCAACTACGCGACGGACCTGGTACTGCTGTTGACGTTCCTGTGGGGCCGGGGCGGGTGTGGCCGGAGGCGGTGGCGCGGGATCTGGAGGATTTCGAGCACTGGCGGCGGTTCGCGGAGGACAACCCGCGGCGGCGCCTCGCGGTTTGTCAGAGCCGGCTGCGCCGGACGACGTGCCGGGCGGGCGGGGCGGCCTCGGTGCCGCGCAGGACGAGGTGCGGTGCGGGTGCGCTCCAGCCAGCTCATGACCTGGCGCAGTGTGGCGGGGTCGAGGGTGCGGGTGAGGTCGCGGACGACCTGGTGGTCGTCGTCGGTGAGCGTGTGGAGGCCGGCACGGTCGAGGGCGGTGTAGAGGGGCTGGGCGGTGGTGCCCGCGAGCTGGCGGTGGGCGGAGTCGGTGGTCCGGCGGGCCTGGTAGGCGGCCTCGGCTGCCCGGTCGGCGATGTCGCGGAGGTGGCGTTCGGCGTGCAGCGCGTGTTGGAGGGCGGTGTCGTGGTCGGGGTCGTAGCACTCGGCTCCGACTCCGGCCCTGCGGCGGGCCGGCTGCCCCGGTGACGAAGACGAACTCGCGCTCCGGCCCCGACAGGCCTTGCGTCCTGCCCGCCAATCCGTCCTGGATCCAGACGCCCCGCACCTGCCGGACCTGCTGGAACTCCTATCCGGGGCCGCCGAGGTCCACCCCGGAACCCCATCGAAGGGGCCGCCTCCGGCGCGGACCAGGCCGCGCATCTGTGGTGCGAGAAGCAGGGCCTGACCGCTGAGCACCATCGATGTCACCCCGTTGACTGGCAGGCTGAGCGACTGGTCCGGCCGCAGGACTGGCGGCTCGCCGGCCCGGAGCGGAACACTCGGATGCTGCTCGAGGAGAGCCCGCAACTGATCGTCGCCTTTCACGATCACTTCGATCCGGCTTCAGGCGGGACGTCCGACATGTGCCTGCGCGGCCTGCTCATGAACGCGCCCGTCTGGCTCGTCTCCGGCGAGGATCCTGGGACAGGGCGCTGGCTTAGACGGGAGAGCTTCCCGGCCAAGCGGGCTGCCCGGGTCAGCCGCGAGCTGGGGGTCAGCTCGGACCCTCCGGGGCTGTTCGATGTCCCTGCCTTGTGATTCAGCGCCGATCACCCGCGGCAGCCGCAGGGCATCCGACGTCGCGGTATGTGTCCGAGTAGCTGGGGCCAGCGGATGGATCCCATTCGGCCTGACTAGGGACGAACGCCTGTGTCGGAAGCCGGTGCCACTCGGAAGCGAGCGAGCTGGCACTCGCGAACGGTGAAGACTTCCCCACTCCCAGTTGAAGGCCGCGGCAGGTAGGGCGGCGTCGTTCAACGGGAGTCGGGTGGCCGCGTGTTTCGCTACCGTCGGTGACGGTCTCCGGTAGCTCAGGAGCGTGCAGTCGTACTCGGCTGCGCTGAGGTCGTGCGGGCCCGGTTCTCACGGATCTCGTCGTGGTGGGCGGCGGCCCAGCCGACCAGGGACGTGGCGATCTCGTGGAGGCCACGGCCGAGCGGGGTCAGGGCGTACTCGACGCGCGGGGGCACTTCGGCGTAGGCGGTGCGAGAGATCAGCCCGTCCTGCTGGAGTTGGCGCAGGGTGAGGGTGAGCATGCGCTGGGAGATCCCGGGGACTTGGCGCTGCAGGTCGGTGTAGCGCAGCGGGCCCGGTTCCAGGACGGCGATCAGCAGCAGGCTCCATTTGTCGCCGACGCGGTCCAGGACCTCGCGGATGAAGGCCATGTGCTCGGCGGGGATCGCCGCGCACGGCCCGATCGCCGCCGCCCCGACCGCCTCCGCCCCACCGGTCGTCGCCACTTCGCTTGCCCGTTCCATCACGCACATTCCTCTCCGGCACACACACGAATGTGCCTTTTGTACCGCCTTCCATACTGGTCCACCATGGCGCTACGAACAAGTCGTAAGAATTGGAGGTGCGCGGTGAAGGTGGACATCTGGTCCGAGGTGACGTGCCCCTGGTGCGGGCTGGGCCATCACCGCCTGGAGCAGGCCGTGGAGTGGTTCGAGCACGCCGGCGAGGTGGAGGTGGTCCACCACTCGTTCCCGCTCAGCAGCAGCTTCCCCGAGGACCGCACTTTCTCCGTCCGCGAGGCGCTGCTGCGACGGCACGGTGTCGGCGGCGGTCAGGCCGAGGCGTCGACCCGGCGGATCGAGGCACTGGCCGCGGCCGAGGGACTGAGCCCCTACCGGGTGCTGGACAACCAGGTCGGCAACACCGACCTGGCCCACGAGTTCCTCGCGCACGCCTCCGCCCAGGGCAAGAACCGCGAAGCGTGGGACGCGATCTTCGACACCTACTTCGGCAAGGCCGAGCCCGTCTTCTACCTGGACGACCTGCTGGCGCTGTCCGACACCCTGGGTCTGGACCGCGAGCAGACCCGGCAGGCCCTCGCCCAGCGCCGCTACCGCGAACAGGTCCGCGACGACGCGGCCCGCGCTCAGCGCCTCGGCGCGACCGGCGCCCCGTTCATCGTCATCGACGGCCGATACGGCGTCCCGGGCGCCCAGGACAGCGACACCCTGCTGGAACTGCTCCGCACCGCGTGGAACGACACCCACCCTTTCACCCCCGCTGGTGGCGACGCCCCGGCCTGCGGCCCGGACGGCTGCGCCGTCCCCGTACACGGCTGAATCCCCCACCAGCCCCCATGATCTCGAACCGAGGAGTCCGATGAACGTCCTGCTGTGGGTCCTGCAGGGACTGCTGGCCGCGGTGTTCGCGATGGCCGGCGTCATGAAGACGACCCAGCCGATCGACAAGCTCGCCGGCACTCTTCCCTACACCAAGGACCTCGCCCCGGGCACGGTCCGGCTGATCGGCGCGGTCGAACTGGCCGCCGCGCTCGGCCTGGTCCTGCCCGCCGCCACCGGCATCGCGGTGGTCCTCACCCCGCTCGCCGCCGTCGGCCTCGCGGTGGTGATGGCGCTGGCCGGCACCTTCCACCTGCTCCATCGGGAGTACAGCGCGATCGGCATGAACGCCGTGCTGCTGGCCCTGGCCGTCGTGGTGGCCTGGGGCCGCTTCGGCCCGTACTCCTTCTGATCCCTCCGAATCCATCTCCGGCCGGCCCGCCGCCCGGCCCTTTGCCCACGAAAGGCGATGACTCCCCATGACCGACCTGCTCGTCCTCGGCGGCAGCGGCCGCACCGGTATCCACGTCCTGGCACAGGCCGCCGAACGCGGCCACCGCGTCCGCGCCCTCGTCCGCGATCCCTCCGCCGTCCACGCCCCGACCGGTGTCGAGCTGATCCAGGGCACGCCCGCGAACATCGACGACATCCGCCGGGCCGCCCACGGCACCCGGGCGGTGATCAGCGTGCTGAACAACGCCCGCGCCTCCGACAACCCCTGGGCCAAGCCGGTCAGCCCGCCGATGTTCATGACCGACGCCGCCCGCAACACCCTGACCGTCATGGCCGAACAGGGCATCCGCCGGATCGCCCTGGCCTCCTCACAGGGCGCCGGCGACGACTGGGCCCGCCTCAACCCCCTGGTGAAGGCGTTCATCAACCTGTCGAACATCAAGGCCGGCTTCACCGACCACACCGGCGTCGACCAGGTCGTCCGCGCCTCCGACACCGACTGGACCCTCGCCCGCGCCGTCGCACTCACCGACAAGCCCGCCACCGGCCCCCTGCGCGCCGCCGACCCCGGCACCACCGCGCCCGGACGCTGGATCAACCGGGCCGACCTCGCCCGCTTCCTCCTCGACGCCGTCGACGAGGAGACCTGGATCCGCAGCACGCCGCTGGTGTGGAACGCCCGCGGCTAACTGGCCGTACACGGGGACCGCCCGCCAGCGGGGAACGCGCGGCCGTACGCGTGGAGAGGATCTTGACTGCTGTCATCACACGGCGGAAGACCGTGCCTGCCCGATCTTCATCGCCCGTCCCCGCCGGCCTGGGCCGGCTCGCCACCGGCCGCCCTGCCGAGCCCGGGGAACACCCGCAGCTGCTGGACCGCCTCGCGACCCTTCCCGATCCACGTAAAGCCAAGGGACGCCGCCACCCCCTCGCCTTCGTCCTCGCACTCGCCGCGTGCGCGGTACTGGCCGGCGCGAAATCCCTGACTTCGATCGCGGAATGGGCAGCCGACGCCCCGGCCGCTGTTCTCACCGCCCTCGGCGGCCCCAGCCGCGAACCCGCCGGGCCCACCGCCCCGGCCGAAGCCACCGTACGTCGGGGCCTGCAGCGCGTGGACGGCGACGCCCTCGACGAGGCGATCTGCGCCTGGCTCGCCGCCCGCGACCCCGACCGACCGCCACCCGACCATGACCTGGGCAGACGCGCCCGCCGCTCGCTGGCCGTGGACGGCAAGACCGTTCGCGGCGCGCGCCGCGCCAACGGCACCCAGGTCCACCTGCTGGCCGCGATGACCGGGACCGGCCTGGTCGCAACCCAGCGTGAGGTCGGCGCCAAGAGTCGAGTAGCCGGGGGGAGTTTCGCCCCCCGGCTCTCACGGAACCGTGCGTAAAGATCTCCCTTTACACGGCTCTTGCCATCCTGATCACCAGCCCGAGGACGCTGCGGTGGTCACCTTCCAGTGGGCGAACATGCGGGGATACCGCTTCGCGATCTCCCGCATCTTCCCCAGGGCCTTGCGCAACGCCGCGAGTCGCTTGTACTTCTTGCGGATCCAGCGCACCAAGTAGGCGTTGATGCGCTGTAGGAGAGGGGTCAGGGCCGATCGGTAGAACCGGCCGTAGTAGTTGACCCAGCCCGCCACGATCGGGTTGATCCGTCGGGCGAGCTCAACGAAGGAGAGGTCGGACCGTCGATGAAGACGCCAACTGCGTACTTCCCCGCCGATCCTCTTCAAGGCGTCCTTGCTGATCGCAGGTTCGAAGGACAAGAACTGCCTGCCCTGCTTGTCCTGCGACTTGCGCGCGCGGAACGTGTACCCGAGGAAGGTGAACTCCCTGTTCTCATAAGAGCCCTGGCGTTTCCCGTCCTGGCAGTACACGATCCTGGTCTTGTCGGGATGCAGACGCAGTCCGACTTCCTCCATCCTGCCCATGAGCGCGGCCAGCACCTGGCGGGCCTGACGCTCCGAGACGCAGTGCACGACCGCGTCATCGGCGTAACGCTCGAACGTGACGGTGGGGAACTCCCGGTCCAGCCACATGTCGAATGCGTAGTGCATGAACAGGTTCGCGAGCACGGGCGATACCGCTGAGCCCTGTGGGGTTCCACGGTCCCGCTGTTGCAAGGTGCCATCGGGCAGTTGCAGCGGTGCTTGGAGCCACCGCTTGACATACAAAATCACCCAAACGGCGTCGGTGTGCGCTTCCACGGCCTTGACGATGAGGTCCCACCGGACGCTGTCGAAGAACTTCTCGATGTCGAACTCGACCACCCAGTCCTTCCTCCAGCAGCGTTCCCGGCAGGACTCCACCGCGTCCAGCGCCGACCGCCCAGGCCGGTAGCCGTAGGAGTCCTCATGGAACACGGGTTCCACCCGGTCCATGAGATGCCTGGCCACCACGGTCTGGGCGATTCTGTCGGCCACCGTGGGCACGCCCAAGATCCTCACGCCACCGCCGGGCGACGACTTGGGGATCTCCACCGCTCGCACCGGCGGTGGAAAGTACGTCCCCGACGACATGCGATTCCAGATCTTGTACAGATTGTTCTTCAGATCCTTCTCGAAGTCCTCGATGGACTGCCTGTCCACCCCCGGCGCACCTTTGTTCGCCTTCACTCCCTCGTACGCCTCCCAGACCGTCCGCCTTGAAATATCAAACGGCTTGGTCGATGACTTCAACGTGTCCATGCAGTTCCTCCCGGAGAACATCCGGTTGTCTGGATACACAACGTCACGAATGGCCCGACCCCTTCGCTCCACCCCCATTACAGAGGCTTCATCACTACTACGAGCCGGTCCGCCGGCGCACCTCGCATCGGTACTCGGCCCCTCGCGGTTCCAGCCGCTTGGGATACTCCCTCTCGCCGCTCCTACCAGGGCGGACAGTGTCGAGGAGCGCCTTCTCCTGTTCCGTACGGAAGCGGCAGATCAGGCTCACGTCGTCTTCATGCCGGACACCGCCTGGCCAATAAGCGGGCACCCGCCAGGCTCATCCCGGGACCCATTAGACACCCCGGTTCTGATGTCGTCTAAGATCTTTCGACACTTCAGCAACGATTCACTTGCGTTCGTCTTCCTGATCCCCACCTGACGCCTCTTACGGCGCCTTTTCCTCAATCGCTCACCACGACAGTCTTCGGCTAACGCAGCATGAGGCGGTTTGAAGCCTCCCCCGCAGGGCGGCTCCGAAGGGCCAAACACCTTCATCTCCCGTACAGCATTACTTCAAGCAGCTTTCCTACAATCAGCTCCCCTACGTATTCAGGACACACCCAACGAAATCACTGAACCGCCCCGGGTTCGATAGAGACCTCAGCTTGTGGTTGTGACCTGTGGTTTTGCAGTTGTGAGGTGGTAGGTGTTCTCGTACTCGACGGG
>NZ_JBFAJO010000138.1:0-10511 GCF_040655255.1 Kitasatospora sp. NPDC050463 | reverse complement strand
ACGCCCTCACCCCAGCCGGTGCCGTCCGCCCCGGCCGCGAACGCCTTGCAGCGCCCGTCCGGCGACAGACCCCGCTGGCGGGAGAACTCCACGAAGACACCGGGGGTGGCCATGACGGTGACACCGCCGGCCAGCGCCAGGTCGCACTCACCCGAGCGCAGCGCCTGTACCGCCCAGTGCAGGGCGACCAGCGACGACGAGCACGCCGTGTCCACCGTCACCGCCGGACCCTCGAAACCGAAGGTGTAGGAGAGGCGACCCGAGGCGACACTGCCCGAGTTGCCGATCCCGATCAGACCCTCCAACTCGGCAGGAACCGCCGACAGTTGGCTCACGTAGTCGTGGTACATCAGGCCGGCGAACACGCCGGTCCGGCTGCCGCGCAGCGAGGCCGGGTCGATGCCCGCCCGCTCCATGACCTCCCACGATGTCTCCAGCAGCAGACGCTGCTGCGGGTCGGTCGCCAGCGCCTCACGCGGGCTGATCCCGAAGAACGCCGGGTCGAACTCACCGGCGTTGTACAGGAATCCGCCGTGGCGCGCGTACGTGGTGCCGATGGTCTCCGGGTTGGGGTCGTAGAGCCGTTCCAGGTCCCAGCCACGGTCGGTCGGGAACTCGCCGAGCGCCTCCGAGCCGCCGGCGACCAGGCGCCACAGCTCCTCCGGGGAGCCGACCCCGCCGGGGAAGCGGCAGGCCATGCCGACGATCGCGACCGGCTCGTCGTCGCCCGCGCCACGGACGGCGACGGGAGCGTCGGTCTTGGCCAGGGTGCCGGTGAGTTCGCCGTCCAGGTGGTCGGTGACGGCCCGCGCGTTCGGGTAGTCGAAGACGAGCGTCGCCGGGAGGCGGAGCCCGGTGGCCTCGTTGAGCTGCTGGCGCAGTTCGACCGCGCTCAGTGAGTCGAAGCCGAGGTTCTGGAAGGCCTCACCGGCGGGGACGGCCTCGGCCGAGGCGTGGCCGAGCACCGAGGCGACCTTCTCGCGGACGAGGGCGAGCAGGATCCGCACGCGCTCCGCCTGGTCGAGCCCGGCGAGGCGCCGCACCAGCTGCTGTGAACCGGCTCGGCTGGCCGGGCGTGCGGGGGTTCGGACCATGCCCCGCAGCAGAGCCGGGAGGGCGTCGCCGCGCGAGCGCAGCGCGGCCGTCTCGACCCGGGCGGCGACCAGTCCCGGAGTGTCGGCGCGCAGGCCGGCGTCGAACAGGGCGAGGCCCTCGGCCACGGTGAGCGCGGGAAGACCCTGACGCCGTACCCGGTCGAGGTCGGCCCGGCCGAGCCAGCGGCTCAGCCCGGTGTCGGTGTCCCAGAGGCCGAACGCCAGCGAGGTGGCCGGCAGGCCCCGGGCGTGGCGGTGGAAGGCCAGCGCGTCCAGGAAGACGTTCGCCGCCGCGTAGTTGGCCTGGCCGGCCGGCAGCAGGAAGCCACCGACCGAGGAGAACAGCACGAAGGCGGCGAGGTCGAGGTCGCGGGTGAGCTCGTGCAGGTGCCAGGCCGCGTCGGCCTTGGGGCGCAACACCCGGTCGAGTCGTTCCTCGGTGAGCGCGCCGACGAGTCCGTTGTCGCCGACGCCGGCGGCGTGCACGACAGCGGTCAGCGGGTGCTCGGCCGGCACGGTGTCGAGCAGCTCGGCGAGGGCGGGGCGGTCCGCGACGTCGCAGGCCGTGACGGTGACCTCGGCGCCGAGTCCGGTTAGTTCCTCGGCCAGCGCGGCCGCGCCGGGGGCGTCGAGGCCGCTCCGGCTGGTGAGCAGCAGGTGCCGGACGCCGTGGGCGGTGACGAGGTGGCGGGCGGTGAGCGCGCCCAGGCCGCCGGTGCCGCCGGTGATCAGCACGGTGCCCTGAGGGTCGAGGGTGGGCGCGTCGGAACCGGTGGCCGCACGGGTCATCCGGGGGACGCGCAGTTCGCCCGTGCGGAGGGCCAGTTCGGGTTCCTCGGTCGCGACTGCTGCCCCGAGGGCCTGCCAGGACTCGGCGCTGCCGTCGAGGTCGGCGAGCACGAAGCGGCCGGGGTTCTCGGCCTGTGCGGCCCGGACCAGACCCCAGGCGGGGGCGTGGCCGAGATCGATCTCGGCGGCCGGGTCCGTGACCACGGCATGCCGGGTGATCACGACGAGGCGGGAGGAGGAGAAACGCTCGTCGGCCAGCCACCTCCGGACGGCTGCCAGCACCCGCTCGGTGGTCTGGCGCAGCGCGGCGGGCACCTCCGTCGTCGGATCGGACGGCGGGCACAGCACGTAGACCCAGTCCGGCACCGGCTCGGTGTCGGCGAGCGAGTCCAGCTCCCGGTACTGCCCGGGGTCGGTGGCTGTACCGGACGGACTGGTCGGCCAACTCACGTGGAACAGCGCGTCATTACCCAGGGCGGCCCGCAGCTGGGCGGTGCTGAGCGGGCGGAGGTTCAGCGCGCCGATCTCCGCGACGGGGGAGCCGTCCCCGTCGGCGATCGCCAGCGTGACGGACTCGCCGGTGCGGGCGGGGCCGACCTTGATCCGCAGACCGGTCGCACCGACCGCGTGCAGGGCCGTCCGGTGCCAGGCGAACGGCATGTAGGGGCGGCCGGGCTCCGTGCCGGGCAGGAAGTCACCGAGCGCGACGGCGTGCAGGGCGGCGTCCAGCAGGGCGGGGTGCAGGCCGAACCGGGCGGCGGTCGCCTGGGCGGCGGAGGGCAGGGTGATCTCGGCGTAGATCTCGCGGTCCAGCTTCCAGGCGGCGGTGAGGCCCTGGAAAGTGTCGCCGTAGTCCAGGCCCATCGTGGCCATGTCGTCGTACAGGCCTGCCACGTCCACCGGGGTGGCGCCGGCCGGCGGCCAGGTGGCGAGGTCGAAGGCGGGAGCGTCGGCGGCCGGGGCCAGCACGCCCTGAGCGTGCTCGGTCCAGTCGGCGGCGTCCTGCACGCGGGAGTGGACGGTCAGCGTGCGGCGGCCCGACTCCTCGGCGGCGGCCACCAGCTGGACCTGGACGGTGCCCTCGGCCGGGACCACGAACGGCGCCTGGAGGGTGAGTTCGTCCAGCAGCGGGAGGCCGACCTCCTGACCGGCCCGGATGGCGAGTTCGGCGAGGGCGGCGCCGGGGAGGATGACGGTGCCGTTGACGGCGTGGTCGGCGAGCCAGGGCTGGGCGGCCAGCGAGAGACGGCCGCTGAAGACCACCTGCTCGCCGTCGGCCAGCTCGGTGGCCGCGCTGAGCAGCGGGTGGTCGATCGCGGCCAGCCCGGCGGCGGTGACGTCGCCGCCGTCGGCCAGCGTCTCGGGCCAGTAGCGCTGCCGCTGGAAGGCATAGGTGGGCAGCTCGACCCGGCCGGACTCCACGGGGGAGAAGTAGGTGCTCCAGTCGACGTCGATGCCGACGGTGTGGAGCCGGGCGAGGGCTTCGACGACACTGCGGGTCTCGTCACGCCCCTTGCGGGTGGTGGGGACGAACGTCTCGTCGCCGCCGTCGAGGGTCTGCTGGGCGAGGCCGGTGAGGGTGGTGTCGGGGCCGATCTCCAGGAACACCGCCGCTTCGGTGGCGGTGACGCCGTCGGCGAAGCGGACGGCCTGGCGGACGTGGTCCACCCAGTAGTCAACGCTGGTGAGTTGACCGGTCTCGGCCAGGCGACCGGTGACGTTGGAGACGACCGGCAGAGTCGGCTCGTGGAAGGTCACCGTGCCGGTGGCGTCCCGGAAGTCGGCCAGCATCGGGTCCATCAATGGCGAGTGGAAGGCGTGGGACACGCGAAGCCGCTTGGTCCGCGCAGTGGTCTGCGCCTCGATGGCGGCGATCGCCGCCTCGGAACCCGAAACCACCACGGCGGCGGGCCCGTTGACGGCAGCGATCCCCGCCTCCGTCTCGTGCCCGGCGAGCAGCGGCAGCACCTCGTCCTCGGTGGCGGCGATGGCGAGCATCGCCCCACCGGCCGGCAGCGCCTGCATCAGCCGGGCCCGGTGGGCGACGAGGGTGCAGGCGTCGGCCAGGTCGAACACCCCGGCGACGTGGGCGGCGGCGATCTCGCCGACCGAGTGCCCGGCCAGCACGTCCGCGCGAACCCCCAGCGACTCCAGCAGCCGGTACAGCGCGACCTCGAAGGCGAACAGCGCCGGCTGTGTCAGCCCCGTCTCGCCCAGCACCCCGTCGGCGTCCTCGAACATCACCTCACGCAGCGACCGGCCCACCAACGGATCCAGCACCGCGCATATCTCGTCCAACGCGCTCGCGAACACCGGGAACGCGGCCGCCAGATCGGCACCCATCCCGACCCGCTGGCTCCCCTGACCGGCGAACAGGAAGGCAAGCCGCCCACCCGCACCGGAACCCGAGATCCCACCGTCCACGGCCAACGCCCGCAGCCCCGCGACCAGTTCCTCCCGGTCCGCACCCACGACCACCGCACGCCGCTCCAGCACCGTCCGGTGTCCCGCCAGCTCCGCGCCGACCGCCGTGGGGGAGACCTCCGGCGTCACCCACGCGGCGAGCCGCTCGGCCTGGGCGCGCAACGCCTCGAGGTTCTTCGCCGACACCAGCCAAGGCACCAGCGGAAGTTCGCCCGCACTGACCGGAGGGGTCTCCGGCTCGCCCTGCTCCAGGATGACGTGGGCATTGGTGCCGCTGATCCCGAAGGAGGAGACGGCCGCGCGGCGCGGCGCGCCCTGGTTGCCCCACTGTCGGGCCTGGGTGAGCAGTTCGACCGCGCCCGTCGTCCAGTCGATGTGCGGGGAGGGCTGCTCGGCGTGCAGGGTGCGCGGGAGGACACCGTTGCGCATGGCCATCACCATCTTGATGATGCCGCCGACGCCGGCCGCCGCCTGTGCGTGCCCGATGTTGGACTTCAACGAGCCGAGCCAGAGCGGCTTCTCCGGTGAACGCTCCCGGCCATAGGTGGCCAGCAGCGCCTGCGCCTCGATCGGGTCACCCAGCGTCGTACCGGTCCCGTGCGCCTCCACCACGTCCACGTCCGCGGCCGACAGGCCGGCGTTGGCGAGGGCCTGCCGGATGACGCGCTGCTGGGACGGGCCGTTGGGGGCGGTGAGACCGTTGGAGGCGCCGTCCTGGTTCAGTGCGCTGCCCTTGACGATCGCGAGGACCTGGTGGCCGTTGCGGCGGGCGTCGGAGAGCCGCTCGACGAGCAGCACACCCGCACCCTCGGCCCAGCCGGCGCCGTCGGCATCGGCGGAGAAGGCCTTGCACCGGCCGTCGGCCGCGAGGCCGCGCTGGCGCGAGAACTCCACGAACATGCCCGGGGTCGACATCACCGTCACACCGCCGGCCAGCGCCAGGTCGCACTCGCCCGAGCGCAGCGCCTGCGCCGCCCAGTGCAGCGCCACCAGGGACGACGAGCAGGCCGTGTCCACCGTCACCGCCGGACCCTCGAAGCCGAAGGTGTAGGACACCCGGCCGGAGACCAGGCTGCCGCCACTGGTGGAGGCGGCGGAGCCGAGGCCGTAGTCGTGGTACATCAGACCGGCGAAGACGCCGGTCCGGCTGCCGCGCAGGTCCACGGGATCCAGCCCGGCCCGCTCCAGCGCCTCCCACGAGGTTTCCAGCAGCAGGCGCTGCTGCGGGTCCATGGCGACCGCCTCACGCGGCGAGATCCCGAAGAACGCCGGGTCGAACTCGGCCGCGTCGTAGAGGAACCCGCCCTGACGGGCGTAGGTCTTGCCGGGCGCGCCGGGTACTGGGTCGTAGATGCCGTCGATGTCCCAGCCGCGGTCGGTCGGGAAGTCCGCGACGGCGTCCCGGCCCTGTGCGACCAGCTGCCACAGGTCCTCCGGTGAGGCCACCCCGCCGGGGTAGCGGCAGGCCATGCCGACGATCGCGATCGGCTCGTCCCCGGCACGGACGGCGGCGACGGCCGTCGCCCCGGCCGCCCGGTCGCCGAGCAGCTCGCCCTGGAGGTACTCCGCGACGGCGGCGGCGGTCGGGTAGTCGAAGACGAGAGTGGCCGGCAGGCGCAGGCCGCTGGCCTCGTTCAGCTGGTTGCGCAGTTCGACGGCGAGCAGCGAGTCGAAGCCGAGGTCCTTGAAGGCCCGGTCGCCGGGGACGGCCCCGGTCGAGCTGTGACCGAGGACGGCGGCGGCCCTCTCACGGACCAGGTCCAGCAGGGCGTCGGCCCGCTGTGCCTCGCCGAGACCGGCGAGGCGCTGGGCGAGCGCCGAGGAACCGGCGCGCCGGGCCGCCGAGCGGGCGGGGGAGCGCACCAGGCCGCGCAGCAGCGCGGGGAGGGCGTCACCGCGCGAGCGCAGACCGGAGGTGTCGACCCGGACGGGGACCAGAACGGCGGCGTCCACCCGCAGGCCGGCGTCGAACAGCGCGAGCCCCTCATCGGTGGTCAGCGCGGGCAGGCCCTGGCGGCGGATCCGCTCCAGGTCGGCGCGGCTCAGGTGGCGCCCCATGCCGGTGTCGGTGTCCCAGAGCCCGTAGGCGAGCGAGGTCGCCGGCAGGCCGAGGCCGCGTCGGTGCACGGCCAGGGCGTCGAGGAAGACGTTGGCCGCCGCATAGGTGGCCTGACCGGCGGCGAGCACGAGGCCGCCGGCGGAGGAGAAGAGTACGAAGGCGGCGAGGTCGAGGTCGCGGGTGAGCTCGTGCAGGTGCCAGGCGGCGTCCGCCTTCGGGCCGAAGACGCCGTCGAGGCGCTCGGAGGTGAGCGAGCCGATCAGGCCGTTGTCGGCGACGCCGGCCGCGTGGACGACGCCGGTGAGCGGGTGCGCGGCCGGCACTGAGGCGATCAGGGCGGCCAGCGCCTCGCGGTCGGCGACGTCGCAGGCCTCGACCCGGACGTCGGCGCCCAGCGCGGCCAGCTCGTCGAGTAGGGCCGTTTCGGCGGCGCCCCGGCGGCTGGCGAGCAGCAGGTGCCGGACGCCGTGGGCGGTGACGAGGTGGCGGGCGGTGAGCGCGCCCAGGCCGCCGGTGCCGCCGGTGATCAGCACGGTGCCCTGAGGGTCCCAGGCGGGGGCGTCGATGTCCGGGGTGGCCCGGGTCAGACGCGGGACGCGCAGCTCGCCGGCCCGGAGGGCCAGCTCCGGCTCGCCGGCGGCGGCCGCGGTGGCGAGGGCGCGCCGGGACTCGTCGGTTCCGTCCGAGTCGGCCAGGACGAACCGGCCCGGGTTCTCCGCCTGGGCCGCACGGACCAGGCCCCAGACCGGCGCCTGGGCGAGGTCGAGGTCCTGGTCGGTGTCGGTCTTCACCGCGCCGTGGGTGACCACGAGCAGGCGCGAGGCGCTGAACCGCTTGTCCTCCAGCCAGCTCTGGATCTCGTTCAGCGCGCCGACGGCGGTGCCGTGCACGGACTGCAGGACGTCGGAACGCAGGGACTCGGACGTGGTCGGCGCGTACACCACCGTCTCGGGCGCGTCGGCCCCCGCGTCGACGGCGGCACGGGCCTCGGTGAGGTCCGGCAGCTCGCCCTCGACGACGGCAGCGCCGGTGAGCGGGGTCCAGGCGACCCGGAACAGCGACTCCGGTCGGTCGGCGCGGGCCCCGGCGAGCTGGTCGGCCGTGACCGGACGGACGGCCAGGGAGTCCACGGCGAGCACCGGAGCGCCGGTGGCGTCGGAGATCGCCAGCCCGATGGCGCCATCGCGCACCGGCGAGATCCGGACCCGGACGGCGGCGGCCCCGGCCGAGTGCAGACGGGCCCCGGTCCAGGAGAACGGCAGGACGGTGCCACCATCGCCGCCCTTGCCGCCGTCGACCAGCTGGGCGTGCATCGCGGCGTCGAGCAGGGCCGGGTGCAGGCCGAAGCGACGGGCGTCGGAGTGGGCCTGCTCGGGCAGCGCGACCTCGGCGTACACGTCCTCGCCGTGCCGCCAGGCGGCCTGCAGGCCCTGGAAGGTGGTGCCGTAGGCGTAGCCGCGGGCGAGCAGCAGGTCGTAGGCGTCCGTGACGTCGATGGCGGTGGCGTCGGCCGGCGGCCAGACGGCCGGGTCGGCCTCGGGGGCCGGGGCGGTGGTGGTGCTCAGCGACCCCTCGGCGTGCAGCGTCCACGGCGAGGTCGGGTCGGCCTCGGCCCGGGAGTGGACGGCCACCGCCCGGACGCCGTTTCCGTCGGCGGCGCCGACCAGGACCTGCACCTGGCGGTTGCCATCGGCCGCGAGGACCAGTGGCGCGCGCAGGGTGAGTTCCTCCACGACCGGCGTGCCGGCCTCCTCGCCCGCCTGGAGGGCGAGTTCGAGGAACGCCGTGCCCGGCAGGATGATCGCGCCGTTGACCTCGTGGTCGGCGAGCCAGGGCTGGGCGGCGGGGGAGAGCCGGCCGATCAGGATGAGGCCACCGGACTGCGGGGCGGGAACGAGGGCGCTGAGCAACGGGTGGTCGACCGTGCCGAGGCCGGCTGCGGTGAGGTCGCCAATGCCGGCGGAGCCTTGGAGCCAGTAGCGCCGGCGTTGGAAGGCGTAGGTGGGCAGCTCGACGCGGCCGGACCCGGCGGGGGCGAAGTAGGTCGCCCAGTCCACCGCGATGCCGATGGTGTGGAGCCGGCCCAGGGCTTCGAGGAGGGTGCGGGTCTCGGAGCGGTCCTTGCGGGTGGTGGGGACGAACGTCTCGCCGCTGTCGAGGGTCTGCTGGGCCAGGCCGGTGAGCGTGCCGTCCGGGCCGAGTTCGACGAGGACGGTGGCGCCGGTGGCACGGGCGGCGGTGACGCCGTCGGCGAAGCGGACGGCCTGGCGGACGTGGTTCACCCAGTAGTCGGGGGTGGTGAGTTGGCCGGGTTCGGCGAGGTGGCCGGTGAGATTGGAGACGACCTGAATGGTCGGCTCGTGGAAGACGATGTCGGCCAGTGCCGCACGGAAGTCGGCGAGCATCGGGTCCATGAGCGGGGAGTGGAAGGCGTGGGAGACGCGCAGGCGCTTGGTGCGCGCGGTGGTCTGTGCCTCGATGGCGGCGATCGCCGCCTCGGTGCCGGATACGACCACGGCAGCGGGCCCGTTGACGGCGGCGATCCCCGCCTCGGCCTCGTGTCCGGCGAGCAATGCGAGGACGTCGGTCTCGGTGGCGGCGATGGCGAGCATCGCCCCGCCGGCCGGGAGGGCCTGCATCAGGCGGGCGCGGTGGGCGACGAGGGTGCAGGCGTCGGTCAGGTCGAAGACCCCGGCGACGTGTGCGGCGGCGATCTCGCCGACCGAGTGCCCGGCCAGCACGTCCGCGCGGATGCCGAGGGACTCCAGCAGGCGGTAGAGGGCGACCTCGAAGGCGAACAGCGCGGGCTGCGTCAGCCCGGTCTCGCCCAGCACGCCGTCGGCGTCCTCGAACATCACCTCGCGCAGCGACCGGCCCACCAGCGGGTCCAGCACCTGGCAGATCTCGTCCAACGCGCTCGCGAACACCGGGAAGGCGGAAGCCAGGTCGGCACCCATGCCGACCCGCTGGCTCCCCTGTCCGGCGAACAGGAAGGCAAGCCGCCCACCCGCGCCCGAACCGGTCACCACGCCGGCTGCGTCCTCGTCCGCTGCCAACGCCCGCAGTCCGGCGATCAGTTCGTCCCGGTCGGTGCCCATGATCACCGCGCGGTGCTCCAGCACCGCGCGGTCGCCCGCGAGCGCCGCGCCGACCAGGGTCGGCGAAGTCCCGTCCTGTAGTGCCCAGTCGGCGAGCCGTGCGGCCTGCGCGGCCAGCGAGGCGGCGTCCTTGGCAGACACCAGCCAGGGCACCAGCGGGAGTTCGCCCTCGTGCCCGGCAGTGGTATCGGGTTCGCCTTGCTCGATGATGACGTGGGCGTTGGTGCCGCTGACGCCGAAGGAGGAGATGCCGGCCCGGCGCCGGTCGCCGCCCGGGAGCCACTCCCGGGCCTGGGTGAGGAGCTCGACCGCGCCTTCGGTCCAGTCGACGTGTGGGGACGGGGCGTCGATGTGCAGGCTCTGGGGCAGTACGCCGTGGCGCATCGCCATCACCATCTTGATGACGCCCGCGACGCCGGCGGCGGCCTGGGTGTGGCCGATGTTGGACTTCACCGAACCCAGCCAGAGCGGCTTGTCGGCCGGCCGGTCCTGGCCGTAGGTGGCCAGCAGCGCCTGGGCCTCGATCGGGTCGCCCAACGCGGTGCCGGTGCCGTGGGCCTCGACCGCGTCCACGTCCGAGGGGGTGAGGCCCGCGTTGGTCAGGGCCTGGCGGATCACGCGTTGCTGGGAGGGGCCGTTGGGGGCGGTGAGGCCGTTGGAGGCGCCGTCCTGGTTGATGGCCGAGCCGCGGACCACGGCGAGGACGGGGTGGCCGTTGCGGCGGGCGTCGGAGAGGCGTTCGACGAGGAGCATGCCGACGCCCTCGCCCCAGCCGGTGCCGTCGGCACCGGCCGCGAACGCCCGGCAGCGTCCGTCGGGTGACAGGCCGCGCTGGCGGGAGAACTCCACGAAGGTGCCCGGGGTGGCCATGACGGTCACGCCGCCGGCCAGGGCCAGGTCGCACTCGCCGGAGCGCAGGGCCTGGACCGCCCAGTGCAGGGCGACCAGGGAGGACGAGCAGGCGGTGTCCACGGTCACCGCCGGGCCCTCGAAGCCGAAGGTGTAGGAGAGGCGGCCGGAGGCGACGCTGCCGGAGTTGCCGATCCC